>NC_004113.1:2337500-2593857 GCF_000011345.1 Thermosynechococcus vestitus BP-1 | reverse complement strand
ATTCTCCTGGCTCAGAAATTTTCCCTAATCCAGACACCCTCAGCCTTAGGAGCATTTCTATCCGATTTGGAGGTACTTGACTTTTCTGGAAACCCGGTCCTAGAGAGAGATTGCGCCCCCAAGCAGCCGCGGATATAAAAATTTTACAAAAACAAAATAATGATCAGGACTAGATGCTTGAAAATGAGTTGTGCTCTAGTCGCTCCAGAGCACCTCCTAAGGGGGGTCTGTGCTGGGAGTCTCTCCCAGCCGAATCAGTGGAAACGTGCAGAATTCCTTTGAAAGTATTGTTGAATCTTTTCTCTCGTGCTGGCAGTCTCCCCCAGCCCAATCAATGGAAAAAGAAAAAACTAGAAAGGCCGAATTAGCACAATGGGGGTTTGCTCATCGGCGTTGCCGGCGGGATTTTTCCTTAGGGCTTTGATCAGCAGCTGATGAGAAACCCCTTTGCTTGCGGCCAAAACTTTGACTGCCCCTAGGTCATTGACATCAACAATGGCTACGCCAAGGCTGGTTTGAGCCGCCAGATCATCGACTATGGCTTGGGGGTTGGCAGGCCCCATGACAATAAATTGGTCGTAGGGGGGCAGTGTGCCGGTGACATCGTCAATGAGGCGAGCTTGTTCACCAGCCAATTGATAGAAACCGCCCTTGTGGCCAAAGATTTTAGCGATCGCTCCGCCAATAAAAGCCAACAGCACCCGCAACTCCCCCACTTCTTCAACGAGGGCTTGCATGCCACAGGCCGTGGCCAAACTGGAGGTGGGTAGAAAGAATTGACAGACCCGCGTTGCTACCCAGCCGGGGCGCAGTTGGGCTGGATCCTTAAGACGGCCTTGGATGATGGCAATGGGGGTTTCACCAATGGCCACAATATCTCCCGGTTGGGCATGGGGCATAACGTAGCGATTGAGTACCTCGGGGAGAATATCCAAAGGCGTCAGTAAATGGGTGCGAATGGGTAGCACCTGAGCTCCCTCTGCCGGCCGCCACACACCCGTTTCTCCCTTGGCCGGAAACTTCAGGGGGATAAATTCATGATGGGTTTTCGGGAAGCGACCATGGGCGCCATAGGCAACGTAGTGAATCTTGACCCAAGCCGCCTTGACCTCGCTCACACCGATTCCCTGCAAATCCACGCAAATCTCGACATTTGTTTGCTTTGTGGACTTGACAATATAGGCAAACCAATAGCCATCGGCACGGGGCGGGCACTCTGGCTCCGGGTGGCGGGGGATAACCTGCACATTTGTTTCAATGTCCTCCACGCTGCCCTCGGACAGCAACACCACCTCTGCCCACAACTGGGGCACCATCACCTCAAGACCACGGTGGGGATTGCTCAACCCCAGTAGCCCAACAAAACGGTAGTGGGTTGGCTCGTAGATTTCTAGATTCCAAGTAGCACGGATCACTTCCAGGGGATGGGCTGGCCGCCGGCGATACCGCCATTCCAGAGCGATCGCCCCCAAAAGGACTAGTGATCCAAGGGCGGCTGCCCCTATCCCCATCACCGTTGCAATCATCACGTGTCCTGTACCACTGTATTTCCCGTATTCGCTAGATTACAGTCAGTTAGGCATTTTTGGAGTGACTGAATTTTGGAGTGGCAAGAGGTTCGCGGCAACTGGCTGTGTATTCCCCAGCGCCCCTTGGGGTGGATTCACTTTCTAGGGGGAGCCTTTGTGGCAGCGGCACCGCAGTTGACCTATCGGCGCCTGTTGGAGCACCTAGCGGAGGCAAACTATGGCATTATTGCCACACCCTTTGTGAATAGCTTTGATCATGGGGCGATCGCCCTCGATGCCCTCAATAAACTCGACTATGCCCTTGATTGGCTGGTACACCGCCAAGGCTACCCGCCAGCACTGCCCATCTATGGTCTAGGGCACAGTATGGGCTGCAAATTGCACCTGCTGATCAATAGTCTTTACGATGGCGATCGGGCTGGGAATATGTTCATGGCCTTCAACAACTACCCCGCCAGTCAATCCATTCCTTGGATGGACAACCTGGGCCCCGCCAGTGTTGAATTCACCCCCAGCCCAACCGAAACCGAACACTTCATTCAAAAGCGCTATCCCGTGCGCCGCAACCTCCTGATTCGCTTCCAGGATGACGACATTGACCAAACGGCGCGGCTGCGCAGTCTCCTCAGAGCCAAATTTGGCGATATGGTCACTGCCCTCAAGCTACCGGGGAATCACCTCACCCCCCTTAGCCAAGACCTCAAGTGGCAAGTTGGCGCAGAATTTTCTCCCTTGGATGCCCTCGGCCAGTGGATCAAGCAAAGTCTCTTTCCCGAAATGCCAGTTCTTGAGGCCTGCCTATTGGAGTGGCTCAATCCCTTGGGCGCCGCCCGCCGTTGCCGCCCGTAACGTGGCACAATCGCATAAGAAACCCTGAATGAAGAAAGGAATTTGCCCGTGACTGTTGCCCCCTCTGCTGCCCTCAGTGCTGCTGCTCGCCCCGATGCCCGGGGTCGCTTTGGTCGCTTTGGTGGCAAGTATGTTCCTGAAACCCTGATGCCCGCCCTCAGTGAATTGGAGGCGGCCTTTGCCCACTACCGCCAAGACCCTGACTTCCAAGCAGAATTGCAGCAGCTCCTGCGGGATTATGTTGGTCGCCCCAGTCCACTCTACTTTGCCGAACGCCTTAGCGCCCACTATGCCCATGATCAGGTCCAACCGCAAATTTACCTCAAGCGGGAGGACCTGAATCACACCGGTGCCCATAAAATCAACAACGCCCTCGGTCAGGTTCTCCTCGCCAAACGCATGGGCAAACAGCGCATTATTGCTGAAACAGGCGCCGGTCAGCATGGGGTAGCCACAGCAACGGTGTGTGCCCGCTTTGGCCTCCAATGTGTGATTTACATGGGGGTACAGGATATGGAGCGGCAGCGGTTAAATGTGTTGCGGATGCGTCTATTGGGAGCAGAAGTGGCCCCCGTCAGTGCCGGCACAGGAACCCTCAAAGATGCCACCTCAGAAGCAATTCGCGATTGGGTGACAAATGTTGAAACCACCCATTACATCTTGGGTTCAGTGGCAGGCCCCCATCCCTACCCAATGCTCGTACGGGAATTCCACGCCGTCATTGGGGCTGAAACCCGCCAGCAGTGCCTTGAGAAATGGGGCGGTCTGCCGGATATTCTCCTTGCCTGTGTTGGTGGTGGCTCAAATGCCATGGGACTGTTCCATGAATTTGTTGAGGAACCCCAAGTGCGCTTAATTGGTGTTGAAGCTGCCGGTCAAGGGCTGGACACCGGTCACCATGCCGCCACCCTCACCAAAGGGGAAGTGGGAGTGCTCCACGGCGCCATGAGCTATCTATTGCAGGATGCCGATGGTCAGGTGGTTGAGGCCCACTCCATTAGCGCTGGTTTAGACTATCCAGGGGTGGGGCCAGAGCACAGCTACCTCAAGGACATTGGTCGGGCAGAATACTACAGTGTCACCGATACTGAGGCGGTGGCGGCCTGTGTGCGCCTCGCTCAGTTGGAGGGGATTCTCCCCGCCCTGGAAACCGCCCATGCCTTGGCCTACCTGGAAACCCTATGCCCCCAATTGACGGGTCAGCCGCGCATCGTCATTAACTGTTCAGGACGTGGCGATAAGGACGTGGAAACCATTGGCCGTTATTTCGAGGCGCAGTAGGTACGGGGGATTCTTAACCTTTTTTAATAAAGTCACCTGTAGAGTGGAGCCATGAACATCCACAGCCCCGTTTTTATTTTTATGGTTCTTTTGGCCGTTATTTTAGTCATTCCGCCGCTGTTTGAGCGGCTGCAGCTACCGGGACTAGTGGGGCTGCTGTTGGCGGGGGTGCTCCTTGGGCCAAATGGGCTACAGTTCCTAGAACACGACAGCGACACCATCAAACTGCTCTCCGGCATTGGCAAAGTCTATTTAATGTTTGTGGCGGGGCTAGAAATTGATCTGAGCCATTTTCACAGAACTCGCGATCGCTCCCTGTTATTCGGGACCTTGACCTTCATGATCCCCCTGGCAACCGGATTCACCATTGGTCGCTGGTTTGGTTTTGACTGGAATGGCTCGCTCCTCATTGGCTCGCTGCTGGCTTCCCATACCCTTCTGGCCTATCCAATTGTGCGGCAGTTGGGGGTTGTCCACAATGAAGCCGTGATTATCACGGTTGGCGCAACCATTTTTACCGATACGGCGGCGCTGATGGTGCTGGCCATCTGTGTGAGCATCAACCGCGGTGAGTTTACGGTATTGAGTCTCTTCAGCCAATTCATTGCCCTGGGTCTGTATTGCTTTCTGCTTCTGTGGGGGTTTGACCGCATTGGTAAGGAGCTTTTCCGGCGATCGGGCGATGCGCAGGGGAACCAATTTCTTTTCATTCTTTTGACATTATTGATTGCTTCCATCAGCGCCCAAATTATTGGCATCGAGCAGATTGTCGGTGCCTTTTTAGCCGGTTTAGCCGTCAATGATGTCCTGGAGGACAGCCCTGTCAAGGAAAAAGTGGAGTTCATCGGCGGTGTCCTCTTTATCCCCTGCTTTTTTGTGGACATGGGGCTACTCATTGACATTCCTGCCTTTGTCAAGACCCTCGCCTCCATTGGCATTACCGTTGCAATCGTCATGGGTCTCATTGGCAGCAAGTTCATTGCGGCTTGGCTTGCTGCCCGCTGGTATCGCTACACCTCAATGGAAATGTTGACAATGTGGTCGCTGTCTTTGCCTCAGGTGGCGGCCACCTTAGCGGCAACCCTAGTCGGCTTCCAGGAGGGAATCCTCACCCATGACATTCTCAATAGTGTGCTGGTGCTAATGGTGGTGACCTCAATTCTTGGCCCGATGATTACAGCACGCACTGCCAGTCGGCTGCCAATTCCCCAGCCCGAGCAGGAGGAGATTGAGGAACTGGCAACGTGGTGGAACGGCCACGAGGATCCCCAGCCCCACACCTTTACCGTTGTCGTCCCCATCCACAATCCTCAAACCCAACGCCCCCTCCTGGAATTGGCAGCCCTGTTGGCCCATCATGAGGCGGGGCGGGTTGTGGCCGTTGCGGTTATCCCTTGCCAAGTGCACATGAATGATCCCCACCTCGATACCAAGCTCCGTCGCTCTGGCAAACTGCTGCGCCGCGCCGCTGAACTGGCTGCACCCTACAACGTCGAGACAACCACTGCCATCCGTATTGATGAGGACATTGCCCTTGGCATTAGTCGCTTTAGTCGTGAACAGGAGGCGAGTCTCATTGTCTTGGGCTGGTCGGAAAGCAGTAGCTGGCGCACCCAGCTCTTTGGCAGCATCATTGACCGTGTCCTCTGGTCAAGTCCTTGTCCTGTGGCCATTACGCGCCTATTGGACGACCCGGAGAATATCCGTTCAATTTTGGTGCCAACGCGGGATCTCAGCCCAAGAACCCTACGGATTATTAGTTTTGCCCAAGCCCTCGGCAGTGCCAGTGAAGCCAAGGTGATGCTGCTGCACGTGGCCTTGCCCAACACGCCCTATGAACAAATGGCCCAGTTTGAGGAGAATTTGCGCCAGATTTTACAGGAAACCAAAGGCGCAAGTCCCCTGAACCTGCACATTAAAACCGTTGCCAGCAGTGATATTCCCACTGCCATCCTCGAGGAAGCCGCACTCTATGACTTGGTTTTAATGCGTTCGATTCGGCGCGGCACAGCAGGTGGGCTGGCGGTCAGTGACATCACCACCCAAGTGATCCAACGGCTGCAAACTTCAATTATCCTCTTTGGCGAACCGCCCCGCCTCAGCTAAAACTCGGCATTGCCCGGCGTCCGTGGAAAGGGGATGACATCGCGGATATTGTCCATCCCTGTCATAAACTGCACCAGCCGCTCAAATCCTAGACCAAAGCCAGCATGGGGGACACTGCCATAACGGCGCAAATCCAAATACCACCAGTAGGGGGCAGGATCTAGGCCTTGGGTCACAATTCGCTCCTGCAACACGTCAAAGCGTTCTTCCCGCTGAGAGCCACCAATGATCTCGCCAATTTTGGGTGCGAGGATATCCATTGCTGCCACGGTTTTGCCATCGTCATTGAGGCGCATATAGAAGGCTTTGATGGCAGCGGGATAATCATAGACAATGACGGGGCGCTGGCAGTATTCCTCAGCAAGATAGCGCTCATGCTCCGATTGCAGGTCTAGCCCCCAAGCCACCGGAAATTCAAAGGCACGGCCACTCTTTTCAAGGACTTGAATAGCTTCACTGTAGCTGAGGTGAGCAAAGGGTTGAGTGGCCATCTGTTCGGCAGTTGCCATGACGCTATGATCAATCCGCTCCTGAAAAAAGGCCATATCCTCTGGGCAGTGATCAAGGACGTAGCGAAAGACAAACTGCAAAAAGGCCTCCGCCAGTTCCATATCCCCCCTGAGGTCACAGAAGGCCATCTCTGGCTCCACCATCCAAAATTCGGCAAGGTGGCGCGAGGTGTTGGAGTTTTCAGCGCGGAAGGTGGGGCCAAAGGTATAGACGTTGGTAAAGGCGGTGGCCATAATTTCTGCTTCCAGTTGACCACTGACGGTGAGGTAGGCACGACGGCCAAAAAAGTCTTGACTGAAGTCAATCTTCCCCTCTGGGGTTTTGGGCGGCTGGGTCAAATCCAGGGTGGTGACGGTAAAGAGTTCCCCTGCCCCTTCGCAGTCACTAGCGGTAATGATGGGGGTATGCACCCAGAGGAATCCCCGCTCCTGAAAGAACTGGTGAATGGCAGTGGCACAGGCATTGCGCACTCGCATCACAGCGCCTAGGGTATTGGTTCGTGGTCGCAGATGAGCAATGGTGCGTAGAAATTCAAAACTGTGGCGTTTCTTTTGCAGGGGATAGGTTTCTGGATCGGCAGTGCCCCAAAGGTGAATCTCCTCGGCATGGAGTTCAATGGCTTGGTTTTTGCCAGGGGAGCGCACCAGCTCGCCTGTGAATTCTGCGGCAGCCCCTGTGGTCAGGTCTTTCATGGTTGGTGTTGCTGCTGCCACTGTGTTGGGAATAACCACCTGCAAGCCGGCTAGGGTTGAACCATCGTTGAGGTTGACAAAGGTGCATTCCTTGAGTTCGCGTTTGGTGCGCACCCAGCCTTTGACCGTGATGCGATCGCCCACTTGACCTTGGTGAAGAATGTCCTTAATCCGCTGCTGCATGGGTCTTGTTCCTATAACTGCGCAATTGTTACCCCTCGGCCACCCTCTTCAGGAGGCGCAAGGTGATAGCTTTGAACGCTGGGGTGCTGATCTAAAAATTGATGCACAAACCGGCGGAGGGCGCCACTGCCGTGGCCGTGGATAATCCAAACGGTTCCCTGCTGGCGGTTGAGGAATTCCTCTAGGAGAGGTTCCGCCTCATGGGTACGCTTGCCCCGCAGATCCAGGGTTCGGTCCTCGGTGCGGATGGCCAGTACCGTTGTGCGAGCAGTTGGTGGGGAGGGAGCTGAGCTAGGCTTGGGCTTAGACGGCAGGTGTACCGGTTCCCCCTGAAGGGATTCTACGGCGTGGGGCGGCACCGTAAATTTCACGGCACCCACTTGGACGACAATATCTCCCTGCTGGCTGACGCTGAGGACTTCACCCACCTGTTGCCATTGGCGTAAACGCACGCGATCGCCCGGTTGAGGAATAAAGCCAGCGGGCTGGGGGGGTGGTAGGTAGTTGTTTTCAATCTGCGCCAAGGCCGTTTGAGCCGCTTGTACCTGTTCAGGACTGTTGGCACGTTGCAGTTGGGCAATGATTTTGGCAATTTCCTGCTGAGCTTGATGGAGGGCAGTGCGTACCTGTTCCTCCTGTTGCTGACGTAACTGCTGCTGTCGCTGTCGTAGTTCCTGCGCCCTCGTGGCAATTTCCTGGTAGAGGGCTTCGGTATCGCGCAGCAGGGTCGCTGCCGCTGTGGTTTTGGCCTCCTGGGCTTGGCGCTGGGCCACCAGACCCATGATCATCTCATTGACACTGTTGCTATCTTTGCTGAGCAGGGCCTTGGCCTCCTCAACAATGCTGGGATATAGCCCCAACCGTTGGGCGATCGCCAGGGCATTGGATTGTCCTGGAATGCCCCACAGCAACCGATAGGTGGGGGCTAGCGTCTCCTCATCAAACTCAACGGAGGCATTTTCAAAGCGGCTGTCTTGGTACTTGAGGGCCTTGAGCTCACCATAGTGGGTGGTGGCAAAGGTGAGACTGGCGTGCTCTGCCAGATAGCGTAACAGGGCGATCGCCAGGGCTGTGCCTTCACTGGGATCCGTGCCTGCCCCCACTTCATCTAGAAGCACCAGTGTATTGCCCCCTGTGACCTCCAGCTCCGTGAGAATATCGCGGATATTGCAGATATGGCTAGAAAATGTGGACAGGTTTTGAGTCAGGGACTGCTCATCACCAATGTCTGCCCAAATGCCCGTAAACCAAGGCAACTCCACGGGTGCTGCCGCTGGCACATACAACCCTGCCTTGGCCATGAGGGCGGCCAATCCCAATGTTTTTAGGGTTGCCGTTTTCCCCCCTGTATTCGGACCTGTAATGGTCACCACCTTTGTGGCGGGCTGTAATTCAATGTCAATGGGGACCACTGGCTGACCCTGTTCATGGTGTTCCTGCCACACCAGGAGGGGATGACGCAAGGCCTTCAGGTGCAGCCGCGTCTGACTCACAAACTGCGGTGGGTTTCCCTGCAACCAGAGGCTATAGCGGGCACGGGCAACGGCCACATCGAGGGTGGTCAGCACATCCAGTAGATACCACAGATCATCACTAATCGTGGCCAACTGATCCGAAAGGGCTTGGCAAATGGCGCGTTCGACCTCCGCCTCCTGATGGGCCAGTTGTTGCAGGCGGTTTTGCAGGTCAATGGTTTCCTGTGGCTCAATGTAGAGTGTGGCTCCACTGGCGGAGAGATCGTGGACAATGCCCACAATCTGGTCTTTATGGGTGGCTTTGACCGCCAACACATAGCGATCGCGCCGTTGGGTAACCACTGGCTCTTGAATCGCTCCTGCTCGCTGCTGAAGAATCTGCTGAAGCTGCTGCTGAATCTGGGCGCGGCATTGCCGTTGCTGCTGGCGGATCTGAGCCAATTCAGGACTGGCGCGATCGCTCACTTGACCTTGATCGGTAATGCAGCGGTAGATTTCCTGCGTCACCTCAGGATAGGTGCGGACACCGGCCACCAATTGTTGGAGTTCACTGAGTTGCCCGTGCTCCTCAATTTGACGCCGCTGTTGCCGTGCAGTACTTAACAGGTGGGCGATCGCCAGCAATTCCGTGCCTTGTAAACAGCCCTGATGATCCAGTCGCGCAAGGGCAGGTTCAATATCCGTGACTTGGCTGAAATCTAAGCGCACTTGGTGTACCGTTTCTAGGGCAATCACCTCGGCAGTTTGCGCCAACAGCACTTGACTGGCCGCTTGGGTACCCCCTAGGATGTCTCCCCCTTGAAGCTGACGCATCCCCCGCTTTGTCGAAGCAAACGTTGCCAACTGCTGACACAGACGCGGCCACTCCAGACGCCCTAGGGATTTATCAAGGGCACTCATTTGTGACGTCGTAACAACCAATGTTCGCCATCTGCTGAAAACACTACTTCCACTGACTGTAGCACTGCTCACTCATCTGTGCAGCGGTTCTAGAGGACAATCCCCGACATCTCCGTATCCACGGCATCTTGCAGTTTTAGCAGGGTACTGGTAAGGGCTTCAGGATTGAAGTAGGTCCACCCCAGGGCTTTGGCAATGGTTTGTAATCGCTCTGTAATGCTTGTGAGCTCCCCAAAGAGATTTTCGCGGGGCAACCCCCCAAAGAGGGCCATCGCACCTTGATTGACTGCCCACTTGCATTCCGATTCATGGACACGGGTACGCATGCCACTGAGGAGAATGACATTCATTTGTGGATAGCGCTGGCGATACTGCCGACAAAAATCGTAGGGGTTAGTTTTTGGCATTCCCAAATCCAAGAGCAAGAGGTTGATGTTGCAGTTGAGGGACTCCAGATGAGCAATGATTTTTTCTAACTCAAAGTGGGAAGTTGCCCAAATCGTTGAAAGACCTTGGGAGTTCAATAATTCCCGCCACATTTCCCCTTGGGTACGGGAAGAATGGGTCATCAACACCGTCACTTGAGCCTTGCTCTCACGGGAGTGGTTGGTGTAGGGGTGAGGACTTGGCACATCCCGCAGGTCAATGTATTCTAGCTCTGACTCACCAAGGGTAATCCGATCCCCATGCCGCAGGATGTAGGGAGCCTGGATGCGCTTATTGCCCACAAAGGTCCCGTTCATGCTCTTGAGGTCAGTCAAATAATAACGATGATCTCCTTGGCGCTCAATGCGAATGTGATGCCGTGAACACCAGCGATCGGGCAAAACGATATCACAGTCTTTACTGCGACCAATTTGCCAAACAGGTAGTTGATCCAAGACAATTGAACGTTGCATGTAAACTGAGTGCAACAATAATCGGGGCGTGGGTGCCGCTAAAATCAGCTCAGTGGGACGCAGAAACCCCCGCTGCTGTTCACCGGAGCGAGTCGGTGAGTTTAAGTGGGGAACGTAGGTGTCGGGGCGATTGGCCGAAGCATCCATAGGAGTAACTCAAAAACTAAATTATTGAGTTCATTGTTATGCTGCCTATCCTAAGTTGTTGAGCAGCAGGGAACTACCTTCATCTTAATGTCAATAGAATGGCAGTAGCACCCTAAGGGGTTGCTAAAGCGTACTCGTTATGAGTATGATTAAGTAAGATAGGACAGTTGAATGACTGTCAAAGGAGACTGCTATGAGTGCAACAACTACGCTGAAAGAACAAGTGCTGACGACGCTAAAACGGGAACAGGCCAATGCAGTGGTCATGTATTTGAACTACAAAAAGTACCATTGGTTGACCTACGGCCCTCTGTTCCGCGATTTACACCTGCTTTTTGAAGAACAGGGGTCAGAGGTTTTTGCCATGATTGATGAACTGGCTGAGCGTAGCCTCATGCTGGATGGTCAACCCGTGGCGGATCCGGCCGACTACCTAAAAGTGGCCACGGTGACGCCCTCCAGCGGCCAGCTCACGGTCAAGCAAATGATCGAGGAGGCGATCGCCAACCATGAACTGATCATTACTGAGATGCACCAAGATGCCGAAATCGCCACTGAGGCCGGTGATATTGGTACCGCCGATCTCTACACCCGCTTGGTGCAAACTCACCAAAAACATCGCTGGTTCCTCAAGGAGTTCTTGGCTAAGGGTGATGGTTTGGTCAGTTAGTTGCGGATTGGGCCGTTGTAGTCAATGGTGGTGCGACCATCGGGAGCCACAGTAGCCACTGTTTCAAGGCTAGGCAGGGATTCGGGTACGCCATTGCTCACCCGATAGCCCAAAATCCGAAACGTGTAGGAGCCGTCGGCATTACGCACATAGGGGGCTTGGCGTACAGGACCATGCATGGACTGCTCAGCTCGATAGCGGGTTAATCCACCATTGGCACGCTCTGCGGCTTGGCGGGCATAGTTGCGGGCACGGACCAACTCAGCAATGTTGATAGGGGCTGAATTGGTGGCTTGGGCAAGGACCACTGCAGAGAAGGACAGGGGAGCCATCGCCCCGCTAAGCGTCGCCGTCAGAAGGAGGGCGGTGATCTGCTGCTGTTTCATCGGGCTTTCTCCAGTCGGTTATCTTTTTCAACGATAGCCAATGGGGACTATTGCTTTTGCTCTGAGGGCAACAATGATTTGCTATTTGCTTTCTGGTTACCGACTGGCCACCGTTGCTTCCAGTCACTGGCGAGCTTGCTCTTCTAACAATGGCTGGCTAAAGAGAAATCCCTGTCCCTGTTAACAGCCCAATTGTTGCAGGCACTACTTTTGATCGGTATTTTCAATGCCTTCCGCCAGCATCTCCAGTTGAATTGCCGGCGCCAAGCCAGTCATGGCACACACAATTCATTTCTAATTTTGGCAACTGGTCTCGATCCCTATCCCTTGTCGGCAACTTCCTCAATTCTCGATTGTTCCTTGTAAGGCCTGCGATCGCGCGATCGCAAATGAATGCAAATTCATTTCAGAGTTGACTCTAGTCTAACGAAGCAAGCTGAAGGCTTCTCATCAGGGGCTATAATTCTAACAGTAGGATTACAGTCCTTTCTAAGGGTTCTAAAATGTAGAGTCCCAGAGATGGGATACGCTTTAGTCTTCCCAGTGTTGAGCAGGTTTCATCCCTAGGGAAAAGGGCTGTGCTCCCTAGACGTCATGCCGGAGGGGTTATGCAAGCAACACATCACTACTCTCAGGAATATATCAACCATCTAACCCCCCAAGATGTGGCGGCCTTGGCACGGCGGCTTGAGGAGGATGACTACGACACCCCCTTTGCCGCCCTTGAAGACTGGCACCTCCTGCGTGCCATTGCCTTTCACCGACCGGAGTTGGTGGAGCCCTATCTGTATCTTTTGGATTTAGAGGCCTTTGACGAGTCCTAGAACAGTTCCCCATTTGCTGGTGGGGGTGGGGGGTGGCATTGCTGCCTATAAAATCTGCGATGTGATCTCCACGCAGGTGAAAGCGGGGTGGCAGGTTTCTGCCATCCTTTCGGAGACTGCTTCGCAGTTCATTACCCCTTTGACCCTTTCAACCCTGTGCCGGCGATCGGTACTCACGGATGCGGATTTTTGGCATCCCCAAGCGCCACGCCCACTGCATATTGAGCTGGCGGAAACGGCAACCCTGATGTTAATTGCTCCGCTGACAGCTAATACATTGGCAAAATTGGTGTTGGGTTTGGCGGACAACCTACTGACCAGTACCGTGCTGGCCTCCCAAATGCCGATCTTGGTGGCACCGGCCATGAACACCACCATGTGGGAGCAACCGACGGTGCAAGCCCATTGGCAACAACTGCAACAACAGCCCCGGTATCATTCCTTACCCCCCGCCTATGGCCACTTGGCCTGTGACACTGTCGGTGTGGGGCGAATGGCACAAACGCAGGAAATCATTGCCTATTTAGATTCTTTGGCCTACACCCACGGCAAGCGAGACTTAGCTGGGAAGCATCTGCTGATTACCGCCGGGGGCACCCGTGAATATTGGGATGCGGTGCGCTTTATCGGTAATCCGGCAACGGGAAAAATGGGGATCGCTCTGGCAAGGGCAGCCCTGCACCGCGGGGCAAAGGTGACGTTGATTCATGGGGCGATCGCCGAGCCAATCCCAGCACAGGTACGCGCTATTGAAGCAATGAGTGGCGAAGCAATGTTCAAGGCCGTCTTAGAGGTGTGGCCAGAGGCAGATTGGCTGGTGATGGCTGCCGCCGTTGGCGATGTTCGCCCGGCTCAGCAGTGGTCGGGAAAGCTGCCCAAATCGGCGTTGCCTACGGCCTTACCCCTGAGTCCAGTGCCCGATATTTTGCAAGCGGCGGCTCAAATGCGTCGGCCCCACCAACGTCTGATTGGTTTTGCCGCCCAAACGGGGGACGTTGTCGCCCCTGCCCAGGAAAAGCTCAAACGCAAGGGCTTGGATTTGATTGTTGCCAACGCAGTAGATCAAGCGGATTGTGGTTTTGGCACCACTGAAAACGCCGCGGTCGTCCTGGATTGTCAGGGGCGATCGCGCCATTTGGCCAAGGTACCCAAGTTAATTCTGGCCCACCAAATTTTTGACATTGTCCAAGAATGGCTGCCATGAATCATGGCCTAACAGTCGTTCCATTGCCTCTTGAAATGCAGCGGGCGATCGCTGCTGCTGAAACCCTCGACTCCCTTGCCACGGTTGCCCAAGAACTGGTGGAAAATGCCCTGGATGCCGGCGCAAGTCGCATCCACCTCCACTGGCACCCTTCCGCATGGCACCTTGAGGTCACGGACAATGGCGAAGGAATTCGCGGGGCAGATCTCACTCAAGTGGCCCTCCCCTACACCAGCAGCAAGTTACCCGCCAGCGGGCAATTAGCCGACATCACAACCTTGGGATTTCGCGGCCAAGCCCTCCACAGTTTGGCGCAAATGGCCCAGTTAACGATTTGCAGTCGCCATCGCGAGGCAGAGAGCGGTTGGCAAGTGAGTTATGATGCCCACGGCCAAGTGCGCAGCCAGCGTCCTCTGGGAATGGCGGTGGGGACCCGTGTGATTGCTGAGCACATTTTTCAGGACTGGCCCCAACGCCAGCAGGGAGCCAATCCCAAACAGCTACAGCAGCGGCTTCAGCAAATTGCCCTCTGTTTTCCGCAGGTGGCTTGGTATCTCCTGAAGGAGGGCAAACGGTGGTGTCACTGGCCGGCGGTGGCGTCTTTGAGCGATCGCCTGCTGCAACTCATCCCGCAACTTCATCCTCAAGATCTGCGCCAAATGAGGGATGCCCAGATCGAACTGGTCTTAGCGCCGCCGGATCGCCACCATCGTCCCCGCCCCGATGGGTTAGGGGTTGCCGTTAATGGCCGTTGGGTGGAACTGCACAGTGATCCCTCGTGGCAGCAGGTGATTCTTGAGGCCTTTGGTCGCGGTCTCCCTCGGCAGCGTTTTCCCCTATGTATTGCCCATCTCCATTTACCCCCGGGGGCGATCGACTGGTCAGCAGAGCCCCAAAAGCGCAGGATCTATCTACGGGAGCCAGAGCAATGGCAAGCCCTGTTGGTAGAACGCATTGGCCAGCTCCTTGCTTGCCCGGCCACCCCCTTGAGAGATGCCAGCAGCTATCAGGTGCTCAAGGCGGCTGAACCTGCTGCTCGCTATCGAACCCTGTTATCCACCAATGGGGCTCAACTTTCCTTGCCCCCCCTGAAAGTGGTTGGGCAGTTGCACAATACGTACATTATTGTTGAGCACGCCGAGGGAATTTGGCTGATTGAGCAGCACATTGCCCATGAACGGGTGCTTTACGAGCAGATTGAAACGGATTGGCAAGCAGTGGAGCTAGAGCAGCCGGTGTTGCTAAAGTCCCTCACGGAAACACAGGTGCAACGCTTTCAAGACTGGGGGCTAGGGATCGCCCCCTTTGGGGTGCAGCTTTGGGCAGTGCGTAGGGTTCCTGGTCTATTGCGCGATCGCCCCGATCTAGTGGCCGCCCTTATTGAACTCAGCCAAGTGACGGATCTGAGCGCCGCTAAAGTTGCCGTTGCCTGTCGCAGCGCCATTCGTAACGGAACGCCCCTCACCCTTGCGGAAATGCAAACCTTGGTGGATCAGTGGTACCGTTGTCGGCAACCCCACACCTGCCCCCATGGTCGCCCTATCTGTCTGCAACTGCAAGAATCTAGCCTTGCCCGTTTTTTCCGGCGCCACTGGGTGGTCGGCAAAAGTCATGGCATCTGACAAAAGGGACAATCCTGCAGGGGGGTAAAGGCGTGGAGATCTGCCCCTTGGCGCAGACAGTGCCGCAGATGCATCAGCAGCCGTCCTAGGTAGTTTGAGCCTTGGCGATCGCCCCCACAGCCCCAATAGCTATCGACAGGGGAGTCCTCCACTAATTCTTCATCCACGGTTGCCAAGAGCAATTCCCGCAACTCCGCATGGGTGGTAAATTTAGCCACAAGGGCACGCCACATCACTGCCTGTTTGAGCTGATCCCACTGGGGATGCACAGGATAGCGACCACTGCGACCAAGTTGGGCAGCCGCCTCAGGCGTTGGCGCGATGCGAATCGCATGACCAAAGGCCTCATAGGGAGTGCCAAAGAATTTATGAGCTTGGTAGTAGTGTTCCGCTGTTGGCCAGTAATAACCCTCTAGGGTAAACCCGTGGGGAGAGAAATTGGAAAAACTGCCGTAGGCATCCTTGACGCGATAAAAGTAGATTGTCATTGCCAACCGCGTTCCTACACCCCTTGATCACCTAGCATTTATCATGGCTGAGATCATCATGCCCCAAAGACAGTCCTTTTCGCAGGGACAGCAGCGGGTTAGGGTAACCAATTCTTGCTAAGATCAGCCTCGTGGGTATCTTAAAACCTAATTTTGTTTTGGGGTTGAGTATGAAACGTTTTTGGGCGATGGTTTGCGCGCTTTTCCTCAGTGTGTCACTACTCCTGACCAGTTGTGCCAATGTGCCTACGGGGCTAACGGGCAATTTCCGTGAAGATACCCTTGCCCTGATCAGTAGCCTGCGGGAAGCGATCGCTCTGCCAGAGAATGACCCCAACAAAAAGGCAGCTCAAGCAGAGGCCCGCAAAAAGTTGAATGACTTCTTTGCCCTCTATCGTCGCGATGATTCGTTGCGATCGCTCTCCTCCTTTATGACGATGCAAACCGCCCTCAACTCCCTCGCGGGTCACTACAGTTCCTATCCCAATCGTCCTCTGCCGGAGAAGCTGAAAGCCCGCCTCGAACAGGAGTTTAAGCAAGTCGAACTCGCCCTTGATCGCGAAGCGAAGTCCTAGTCCCGATGGGGGATAAGCCCTATACCAAAATTCCCATTGCAGAATGTGGGGAGCCCCTAGCACCTCTTCCCTCTGTCTTTGTGCGGTTGGCCCCCCATCCCTATCAAAGTCTGGGTGCCCCCTATGGCAGTGTTTCCCCCTTTTACTTGCGCTTAGGGGTGATTGCTGCCCTTGAGCGTGCCCAAGCGCTCCTAGAGCCCTACGGCTGGCAACTGGCGATCTTTGATGCCTATCGCCCAATTGCGGTGCAGCAGTTCATGGTGACGCATACCTTTACCATCCTCTGTCGAGAACGGGGGTATGATCCGCAGCAACTTGAGCCCGCGATCGCCAGCGAGATTTGGCAGCAGGTTTATCAATTTTGGGCGGTGCCCAGCTCAGACCCCAAAGAACCACCCCCCCACAGTACCGGTGCTGCCGTTGATCTGACCCTCGCCGACCCGGCAGGCCATCCTTTGGATATGGGGGGCGCCATTGATGAGATTTCCGAGCGTTCCTTTCCCGATTTTTACGATCGCCATCCTGAGCAGATGAACGCCGCCTGCTTTGCCCAGCGCCGCCAAATTCTCTATCAAGCCATGATCCATGCAGGCTTCCAGCGCCATCCAAAGGAGTGGTGGCACTTTTCCCTGGGGGATCAGTTGTGGGCGTGGCAAACGCAGCAGAAGACTGGCCAGCGGGACATTATCGCTCGCTATGGCCGCGTGGATCTTTAAGTCTTTAGGGGGGAATCCCTTAGAGTTTGTTGAGGTCCAACCCCGCTTCTTTGGCAAAGGCACTTAGGCCTTTGCGCTCGAGGGTTTTAATGGCTTTGGTAGAGAGGCGCAGTCGCACCCAGCGCTTGCCCTCTGGCCACCACACCCGTTTCCATTGCAAATTCACTTGCTGCAGTTTTTTCGTCCGCCGATGGGAGTGGGAAATAGCGTAGGCGTTATTGGCTTTTTTTCCAGTTAGTTGACAAACGCGGCTCATCAGTTTTCTCCCCTGCAAGGCAATGTGATGCAAAATAAGCAAGACTTTTAGCGTAACATATTCCGCCGAGAAGGACACGGCCTATTTGAAGGTTTCCTTGAGGACGGTGCGGGCCGCCAAGTGATTGCGGGTGGTGGTTAAAATTTCCGCTTCCCGCAGCAGGCGATCGTAGGTGGACTGTAGCTCCAAAAGGCGTTGCTGCTCCTGAGCGACACCGCGAAAATTACTGGCAATCCAATAGGATAGCTCCAGGGCAGCGGTGGGCACATCAGGGGGCAGTTCCATGGGTTGTTCCGTCAGTTTTGCCGAGAGGCGCACCACATCCTCGAGGAGTTGACGTACTTCCTGGGCCAAGGGGCGCAGATCAATGCTGGTGGGTTCATCCTCAATCCACTCCACCAGCCCAACGCGGTAGGGTTTTTCGCGCACATAGTCAAGGATGCGAAACCGCTGCTGACCAAGAGAATCAATGAGCATGCGGTCATCGGGAAGCCGTTCGTAGCGACGCACTTCCGCACAACAGCCCACCGTGGCTGGCCGTCCCGTTTGCGGATCCCACATCACGATGCCAAATCGGCGATCGCTCTCCAGAATTGTATTCATCATGATGCGGTAGCGAAATTCAAAAATATGGAGCGGCAGGGGTCGTCCCGGAAAGAGCACAACATCCGGCAAAGGAAAAATGGGGAGTTCACGAACCGCAATGGAGGAAAAAGCCATAATGACAACGGACAGAAGCCAATGCCTCTATCTTACCGTACTTTGAAGGCTCCCTAGGATGCGGAACCGGGGACTTGAACCCCGAAGTCCTTGCGGACACTAGAACCTGAATCTAGCGCGTCTACCAATTCCGCCAGTTCCGCTTTTGATAGTTTTTGGTGAGCGATCTCTTATTATCCTCGCTGTGGTGAAGTTCTGTCAACTCACTTGCGTCTAAATGTAAGCACAAAGGGCTGACCATCCAGTTGACCCTTACCCGCCAAGTTGAGAATGGATTGCTGAGGGCCGTAACGGATATTGAGGGTGCCATGGGCATCAGCCATACCCGAACTGGTTAGGCGAATCCGCAGATTGTAGGCATCCTGCTGAATGACATTGCCAGAGAAGCCAATAGAGTGGCCATCCGCGAGTTGCATATTGATATCCGCCACCTTTTGCGGATCAATGACAATACTCATAAACGTTACTTTTTGCCTCCGACGGCCATGGATGCGAAATAGCCCCTCCCCTCTATCGGCGTAGAAGGTGATTCCTGTAGGCTGTGCCCGCTGAGCAACGATTGCGGGCAGTTGGATAGCGGGGCTGTGCACCCCAGCGCTGAGGGCAAGCAGTGTTGCTGTAATCATCATGCGGTTGGCAGCTCCTGTCCGTTCATGCTGATCATGACGCTCCAAAAGTCTGAATTCTAGCCAAACAAGCGGATTCTGCAACAGGACTTCATGCAATCAGCCTGAAGATCCCCAAAGGGGTGCTCGATTTACAACCGCTCAAGGGGTGTCAGCCGGGGATCAACGACCTTTTGCCCGCGACGTGGGAAACGAATAGCCAAGGAGAGTTTCGGACCAGTATCAAAGACATGGGTAATTTCCCCTTCGCCATAGACGGGATGGAGAATGCGATCGCCCACCCGCCAAGGAGAGGCCGCAGCCTTGCTCAACCGCGACGGGGATACCGTCGTGACAGCGGTCCTTGGGGGGCGTCGTTGAACATTCCCCGTGAGCAGTTCTGGGGGTAGCTCCGTCAGAAATTGCGATGGCATTGTGTCTTCCCTGCCACCGTAGAGACGACGGCTTTGGGCAAAGGTGAGAAAGAGGCGCTCCTGGGCACGGGTAATGCCCACATAGCAGAGGCGGCGTTCCTCTTCTAGGGCCATGGGGTCGTTGAGACTGCGGAAGTTGGGAAACAGTCCTTGCTCCATCCCCACTAAAAAGACAACGGGAAATTCCAGTCCCTTGGCAGCATGTAAGGTCATTAGGGAGACAACCCCCTCTCCCTCTTGCAAGGTATCCAAATCTGAGGCAAGGGCAGAACTGTTGAGAAAATCGCTGAGGCTGGCCCCCTCATTGTCTTCGCTAAATTGCTGGGCAGCGTTGACCAGTTCCATCAGGTTTTGCAGTCGCTCTAAGCTTTCGTCGGTGCCTTCGTTTTCCAGTTCGCGGCGGTAGCCTGTCTCTTCAATCACGGTTTTCACCAGTTCAGGGAGTTCAATATCGTCCACTAGCGATCGCAGGCGAGTTATGAGGGTCACAAACTGCTGCACTGCCCGGCTGGCTCGCCCCGCCAACGGTGTCATAGATTCAGTATCAGCAATTAAGTCCCACAGGGAAATGCCAAGGGTTTGGGCAGCGTCACTGAGGCGATCCAAACTGGTTTTACCAATGCCGCGTCGTGGAATATTAATAATTCTCCGCAGACTCACGGTGTCTTGAGGGTTTTGCAGCAGGCGCAGGTAGGCGAGAATATCCTTGACTTCCTTGCGCTCATAGAACTTGAGGCCACCGACCACGGTGTAGGGGATATTTGCGCGAACTAAAGCCTCCTCAAAGGGGCGAGATTGGGCATTGGTACGGTAGAGAATCGCAAACCGTCCCCACTGGGGCTCGAGGGATTGACTGCCCAAGGCCTTAATCTGTTGGGTAATGAAATAGGCTTCATCGGTTTCGGTGTCGCAACACTCACAGTGAATGGGGGGACCAGGAGCCTTGGTGGGACGTAGCACTTTATCAATGCGTTCACTGTTGTGCTCAATGAGATAATTGGCGGCCTGCAAAATGTTGGCGACGGAGCGATAGTTTTCTTCCAACTTGATCATGGTGCGGGTCTGCTGATCGGGTAGGCGATCGCCAAAATCCTGCTGGAAATTCATCAGGATTGTGAAATCAGCGCAGCGAAATGAATAGATGGATTGATCCACATCACCCACGACAAAAATTGAGCGATTGCCCCAATTCCGAAACTCTTGGGGGGGAGTGCCATTGGTGGCCAACAGCCGAATGAAATCGTATTGGGTGCGGTTGGTATCTTGGTACTCATCCACCAGGATATGCTGGAACTGCTGATGCCAATAGTCAAGACGCTCAGGGCGCTGTTGCAGCAGATGCACGGTTCGCAAAATTAAATCATCAAAATCCAGGGCATTATTCTTGGCAAGAGCGGCTTCATAGCAACGATAAACCTCTGCTGCTACACGGCCAGCAGGCGATCGCTGTTCCTGCGCCAATTGATCTGGGCTGAGTCCGCGGTTTTTGGCATGGCTAATTTTGTAGCGGATAGCACGCGGATCATACCTGCGCTCATCGAGATTGAGTTCACCGGTAACAATTTGCTTAATTAGGCTTTGGACGTCCGACTCATCAAAAATTGTGAAATGCCGCGTCCAGCGATACCCTTGGGGATGTTGATAGGCCTCAATTTCTAAGCGCAGGAGTCGAGCACACAGGCTGTGGAAGGTGCCAATCCATAGGGGCTGGGTGTAGGTGTGATAGACGCGCGATCGCACCCGCCGCTGTTCTGCAGGGGACAGATCCAGCCAGTCTCTGCCGTAGAGTTGCTGGGCCATCTCTTGGCTAAAAAGGGTTTCAATCCGCTCCTTCATCTCGCGGGCGGCCTTATTGGTAAACGTCACCGCCAAGATATGCTCTGGTGCGACCTGATGATGGCGAATCAAATGGGCAATTCGATAGGTGAGCGTGCGCGTTTTCCCAGAACCGGCCCCTGCCACCACCAACAGGGGACCCGAGTAGTGCTCCACCGCCTGCCGCTGTGAGGGATTGAGTCCTGTGAGAAAATCACTGCCCATTCTACTGCGATGCCCATGTGCCTAGAGTTTTATGATACCTGAGGATTACGGAGGAACCCATTGGTGGCCTTCCGCGCCTTGTATTGCAGGACTCCTATCAAGCCTTCAGGGAAAGAGACCATCAAGGGTTTTCTGGCGCGCTGCTGTGGTGAACTTGCCCTTGGGGACTTCCACAGGTGGAACAGGTCAATTGTTAGGCCATGCTATCCCCCTCTCAACCTGGGAACCCTCAGGGTACAATAGGAATTCACCTCAGCAATGATACTGTATGGACAGCGTCCACTGGCGGCAGGTTCACAACTACACTGACATCCTTTACCACAAAACGACAGGCATTGCCAAAATTACGATTAATCGCCCCCACAAGCGCAATGCCTTTCGCCCTCAAACCATTGTTGAAATGAGTCAGGCCTTTGAGGATGCCCGCAACGATCCCACCATTGGAGTTGTCTTGCTCACGGGGGCAGGCCCCCACACCGATGGTAAGTATGCGTTTTGTGCGGGTGGTGACCAAAGCATTCGCGGTGAGGCAGGTTACCTCGACGAGCAGGGGGTGGCACGGCTGAATGTGCTGGATCTGCAACGGCAAATTCGCTCCTTGCCCAAAGTCGTGATTGCCCTTGTGGCCGGCTATGCCATTGGCGGTGGCCATGTGCTCCACCTTGTCTGTGACCTGACAATTGCTGCTGAGAATGCCATTTTTGGTCAAACGGGGCCAAAGGTGGGCAGTTTTGATGCCGGCTTTGGTGCCAGTTATCTCGCCCGCATTGTGGGTCAAAAAAAAGCGCGGGAAATTTGGTTTCTCTGTCGGCAATATACCGCTCAGGAGGCGCTGGCCATGGGCTTGGTGAATGCCGTTGTTCCCGTTGAGGCGCTAGAGGCAGAAGGGATTCGCTGGGCCCAGGAAATTCTCAGCAAAAGTCCCTTGGCCATTCGCTGTTTGAAAGCCGCTTTTAATGCCGATTGTGATGGTCAGGCCGGCCTCCAGGAATTAGCGGGGAATGCAACGCTGCTGTACTACCTTACTCAAGAGAGTGCTGAGGGCAAGACCGCTTTTTTAGAAAAACGCCCCCCCAACTTTCAGCAGTTTCCTTGGCGACCCTAGGGGATGCGCTAGAGTAGGAGCATGTGGCATTGGGAGAGTTGGCCATGTGTATTTGTGTTAACTGCGCTTTGGTGGATCGCTGCATCACTTATCATGCTGTTGAAGCGCAGCATCAGCAGCCCCATTTGACCCTGACGCCAGACTTTGACCCGATTGAGCCAACAATCAATGTGAATATCCGCACCCAAGGGGAAGTCATTCAATTGGAGTGGGATGTGGTTGGTTGTGCGAGTTTTGTCGAAGAACAGGGACGGTGGGCAAAACTGCGCCCAGGAGAACTGATTCCCACTTAGGTTGATGATTAGCCAGCGATCGCGCCAATTTAGGCTGACCTCAAAATGAATGTTCTCCTGTACGGGCACCGATGGGACACAGCCGGCTGAGGCAGCAGCTCGATTTATTTTTGCACTCACCCCAGGTAGAAATGAGCCTGTTGGCGTTGATCCTAATGTGGGTCCTTTTAGTGGTGGTCGATCTCTTCTGGGTACAGCCCGGCCACCCTAATTTTTTTGTGATGCTGTTGGATTTACCCCTACGGCTGTGCTTTGTTGTTGAGCTATGCCTACGATTTGCGATCGCCCGCAAAAAGCAACGATTTTTCCGCCACTACTGGCTTGATCTAGTGGCGATTCTGCCCATGCCGCCCCAGTGGGCACTGTTTCGTTTGCTGCCCTTGCTGCGTTTGCCGCGGGCCTCAATTCTGATGAACCGCAACCTCCACTACATTGCCCCCCAGACTTCTGGTCTTTACGGTGCCCAAATTTCAGCACTGTTAATCATTGTGTTGATCATGCTCTTTGGGGGCCTGGCTTTTTATATTATCGAAGGGACCTCAAACCCAGACATCAAGACCCTTGGGGATGCCCTGTGGTACAGCTTCTTTTCTTTAGTGTCTGCCGAACCCATTGGTGCCTATCCCCAAACCCATGCCGGGCGGATCGTTACCCTAGTTGTGGTTTTGTCGGGGCTGACCTTGTTTGCGGTGTTTACAGGGGTGGTGTCTGCCTTCATGGTGCAGCGGTTGCAGTCGGTCATGAGCATTAAGAACCTTGACTTGGATGAGTTGCGCAACCACATTATCCTTTGTGGCTGGAATCGCAGTGCCCCCCTTGTGTTGGAGGAATTACAAACCGATCCCCAAACCCGCTATGCGCCGATTGTCATGATTGCTGAACTGGAACAGCTGCCCTTGAATGAATTGCAGACAGTGGATCAAAATCGCCTCTACTTTTATTCGGGAGACTATACCCGCATTGACGTTTTGGAGAAGGTGCAGATTTACCATGCCTCCCGTGCCATTCTCTTGGCGGATACCAGCCGGCCCCGCAGTGATCAAGACCGCGATGCCCGAACTGTTCTTGCTGCACTGACCATAGAAAAACTCAACCCGGCAATTTACACCTGTGCCCAGCTTTTAGATCGCAATAATAATGTCCAACTTCAGGCGGCGGGGGTGGAGGATGTGGTTGTTGCCGATGAAATGGCGGGTCACCTCATTGGCAATGCGGTGCGCAATCAAGGGGCGATGGATGTTTTTGCCGAACTACTGACGGTACGGATCGGGAACCAATTTTATCGGCTGCCTTTGCCGTCAACGCTGGCAGGCAAAACCTTTTGGTATGCACAACAACAACTTAAGGCGCAAGACGATGCTCTGCTGATAGCCGTGGAACGTCGCATTGAGGGGCGTCGCCGCACCTATATGAATCCACCGATGAACTATGAGTTGCAGGTGGGGGATTACGTGGTTGTGATTGCGCGACAGTGTCCACAGTGGGGATAAGGTCATGGAAATTTCTTCCCAAGTAGAGCTACCCTTTCGCCGCGACGCTGTCTATCGCACCTATCGCGATCGCCTGCCAGAACTGGTGAGCTGGATGCCCAATGTGCGGGCAATTGAAGTGCAGGCGCGCAACGAACAGCCCCAAGCCCTAGAAATGGTCTTGGTTTGGCATGGTGGCGGTGAAATTCCAGCGGCAGCACGGGCATTCTTGAGTGACGCAATGCTCTCGTGGACGGACTATACCCATTGGGACGATCGCCACTATCTCACCCACTGGCGCATTGTCCCCCATGCCTTTACGGAGGCCGTTGACTGTCAGGGGGAAAATCAATTTATTGCCACTGGTGACTCAACCATTATCAGGAGCCGTGGCTATCTCAGGATTGATCCAAAACGCATTAGCGGTGTCCCCTTCTTTTTAGCAAGTATGATTGCTCGGGTCGTTGAAGAGTACTTAGGACAACGAATTGAACCCAATTTTCAGCAGTTAGCAACCAGTGTGGGATTGTTTTTGCATTCTCAGGAGAATTAGCAATGGAAGTACTAGAGGAACCGGACTATCGCCTGCGCGTGCGGGAGGGGCCCTTGCTGATTTGGTTGGTGGGCGGGATTATGGGTCTTGGCCCTATGCCGCTCCTGGGCTTCCTTTCAGTTGCCAAAATTCACTGCCAACGCCAAACCTTGCCCTATGAGTGTATTGCCACGACAAGTTCTTTTATTATCCAAGAGCGGGTGAACATTCCTCTTTCCCTCCTACAACAGGCAAAGTTGGAGGAGGACATTGACAGTGAGGGCGATCGCATGTATCGCGTTGTTCTTGAAGTGTCGGGCAACTCCATCGTATTCGGTAGTGCTGCCTCACCGCCGGGCGATCGCGCCGCCATGGTACAGCAAATGAATCAATTCTTAGGGAATCCCAATCAAACGCAACTTTCAGCTCGTGTGGACGATCGCTGGCCAGTAGGGCTCATGGCAGGGGTGTTCTTTCTTGTAGGGATGAGTCTAATTTTCTTCATCCCTGTTTTAACGTTGGATTTAGATCGGGGCAGTGGCACCTTGACGATTCTCGATGCAAGTTTTTTCCGCCGAACTCATCAGGAATTGTCCTTGCGGGACATTAGGGACATTGCCATTGAAAGCTATCAGGATTCTGAGGGCGATCGCCTCTATCGCGTCCTGGTGCACCTGACCTCTGGCGACACAGTCCCCCTGCGACGGTACTACAGCAGTGGCTATGGCAGCAAGAAAAAATTGGCTAATCTCCTGCGGGAGTTTCTCCATTTGCCACCTCTGTAAGTCATCCTGTGGGTATGGGGTGGCCTGTTGATTACACTGAAGATGATGGCATAATGCAGTCACAGTCGGTGGGGTTTTGCCCTCAATTATCACTATGCAACCAACGGATCCAACAAAGTTTACTGATAAAGCGTGGGAAGCGATTGTTAAGTCCCAAGATGTGGCCCGGGAATACCGCAGCCAATATCTGGAAACAGAGCACGTCATGATTGCCTTACTGCGGGAAGAGGGACTTGGTCAAGTGATTCTTGAGCGGTCGGATATTGACACCGAATGGGTGCTCAAGCGACTGATGGATTTTGCTAGGCAACAGCCCCGCGTTCCCGCAGGCAGCGAACTCTACTGTGGTCGTAGTTTGGATGCGCTCCTTGATGAGGCCAATCGCCTCCGCCAAGAGGAAGAAGATCAATTCATTTCCATTGAGCATCTTTTACTGGCTTTTGTGGGCGATCGCCGCATTGGTCAACGTCTTTTCCGTGCCCTAAATTGCGATCGCCAACAGTTGGCTGCCACCGTCAAAGCCATTCGCGGTGCCCAAAAGGTTTTAGATCAAAACCCCGAAAATAAATACGCTGCCCTTGAAAAGTACGGTCGTGATCTCACCGAAGCGGCCCGCCAAGGCAAACTGGATCCGGTCATTGGCCGTGATGAAGAAATTCGCCGCGTTATTCAAGTTCTCTCCCGCCGCACAAAAAATAATCCAGTTCTCATTGGTGAACCGGGCGTTGGTAAAACCGCCATTGCTGAAGGTCTGGCTCAACGGATTATCAACGGCGATGTACCAGAATCCCTAAAAAATCGGCGGTTGATTTCCCTGGACCTGGGGAGTTTGGTGGCGGGGGCCAAGTTTCGCGGTGACTTTGAAGATCGCCTCAAGGCTGTTCTCCACGAAGTCACCCATTCCGAAGGTCAAATTGTTCTCTTTATTGATGAACTGCACACGGTTGTTGGCGCCGGTGCGAATCAAAACTCGTCGATGGATGCCAGCAACCTCCTCAAACCGATGTTGGCGCGGGGAGAGCTGCGCTGCATTGGCGCCACCACCCTAGATGAATATCGCAAATATATTGAGAAAGATGCTGCCTTAGAACGCCGCTTTCAGCAGGTGTATATTGGCCAGCCCAGTGTGGAGGATACGATTTCAATTCTGCGCGGCCTCAAGGATCGCTACGAAATTCACCACAACGTTAAAATTACCGATTCGGCATTGGTGGCCGCAGCAATGCTTTCAGATCGCTATATTAGCGATCGCTACCTCCCCGATAAGGCCATTGACCTCGTCGATGAGGCAGCCGCCAAGCTCAAAATGGAAATTACCACCAAGCCCGCTGAACTGGAGGCCCTTGAGCGGCGCCTGCGGCAACTGGAAATGGAAAGACTGTCCCTCAAACAGGAGGAGAGCCTGCCCCTCAGCCAGGCGCCACTACAGGCCACTCGCGATCGCCTGCAGCGCATCGAAGCGGAAATCGCCCAACTGCAACCGCGACAACAGGCCATGCAGGCCCGCTGGCAAGCAGAAAAAGAACTCCTGGAGCGCATCAACAGCCTCAAGGAAGAAGAAGACCAAGTGAAGTTGCAAATTGAGCAAGCAGAGCGGGACTACAACCTCAACAAAGCCGCGCAACTCAAATATGGTCGTTTAGAAACCCTCCAACGGGAACTGGAGGCCACTGAAGCACAACTTTTAGAACTTCAGGCCGCAGGGGGCACCTTTTTGCGCGATCAAGTCACCGAAGCTGACATTGCCGAAATTGTTGCCAAGTGGACAGGAATTCCCCTGCAAAAACTCATGGCCTCAGAACGCCAAAAACTCCTGCAGTTGGAACAAGTCCTCCATCAGCGGGTGATTGGTCAAAGCGATGCCGTGGCTGCCGTCGCTGCTGCCATCCGCCGCGCGCGAGCTGGCATGAAAGACCCTGCCCGTCCCATTGGTTCATTCCTCTTTATGGGACCCACAGGCGTGGGCAAAACCGAACTGGCCCGTGCCCTTGCCGAAGCCCTCTTTGATGATGAAAATGCCTTGGTGCGCATTGATATGTCGGAGTACATGGAAAAACATGCCGTCTCCCGCATGATTGGCGCACCGCCGGGATATGTTGGCTTTGACAGTGGCGGTCAACTCACCGAAGCCATCCGCCGTCGTCCCTATGCCGTGGTTCTGTTTGATGAGGTCGAAAAAGCCCATCCCGAAGTCTTTAATGTGCTCTTGCAGGTGCTGGATGATGGCCGCATTACCGATTCCCAAGGGCGGACGGTGGACTTCCGCAACACCGTGATCATTATGACCAGTAACCTGGGCAGTGAGCATATCTTAGATTTGGCGGCGGATGACAGCCGCTATGAGGAAATGCGCCAACGGGTGCTCCAAAGTGCCCAAAAGTATTTTCGCCCCGAATTTCTCAACCGCATTGATGACGTGATTCTCTTCCACGGGCTAGGGCGGACTGAACTGGCTCAGATTGCTCAAATTCAACTGCGACGCGTGGAAAAACTCCTTGCAGATCAAAAAATTCACCTGCGCCTTACCCCAGCAGCGCTAGATCATTTAGTGGCGGTGGGCTTTGATCCAGTCTATGGGGCACGTCCTCTAAAGCGCGCGATTCAACGGGAATTGGAGAACCCCCTCGCCGTGAAGCTTCTTGAGGAGGTCTTTACCCCCGGCGATACGATTTTGGTAGATTTGGTGGGTAGTGAGTTGACCTTTAGGGCAGTGAGCCCTGCAGGGACAGGCGATCGCGACACCGTCAGCGCCTCCTGAGCCCTCAGTACCCCACTCAAGGGGAAAGAGGCATGAAAGTGATTAGCATCTATCACAACAAAGGTGGCGTCGGGAAAACCACTGTCACTGTTCACTTGGCGGCCACCTTTCCCTGTCATGGGCAGCAGGTTTTAGTCAGCGATACAATCAGGCTCCTATGGAGGTTAACCCTTAGTCGAGAATGTCGATCAACCCGGTTTTGAAGAACAATTGAGAGTTCAGGACGGGGTGGTCACAAGGGCTGAGCCGATTGGGAATCGACTTGATAAGAGTTGCAAAAGATGCAATGGTCATTCGGTATTCCTTCTTCTAAGAGAGGAATAGTGCGACACGAAGTCGTTTAGATGATTGTCCCACTAGCCCAACAAGCTAGAACGGGACCGGTTGTTCCCCCAACCGTAGCCTAGGGAGGCATGCGTGACTGGTAACGGTCAGGTATGAAGCCCTCCCGACAATGAAGCCCGAACCGTAAGGTTGGAGCTGAATCCGCGAGGAGGAAGCAACTTCACCAGCGTCAGGCGATAGGGAGCTAGGCTTGAGGGTACGGTGAGCACATGCGAAGTGACGCCAGAAGCCTCGTGATCTTAGACAGGCCAAAGACGCTGATAGGCCTGGGCCAAAATGGCAAACGGACAGGACTCACTGTTTGTTCTTCAGTGAGCGGGGACGATAGCTCCGTCGGGGCAGAGTCACCACCTAACCCCTCATATGTCATCTAAACGGAACGTGGTAAGCCCGTACTTTCGCCTTGATAGGCTAAGAACAAGGCAAGTGGACTGCGAGGAACACCCATGGAAGTGCGGGTAAAGGAGGCGGGAGAAAGCGAAGGCCAACCTGTAATGGGTTGGATAGGGATTGAGAATGGTGACAGAACATTCAACATCATCTCACTCGAAAGAGAGCAGACTTCCCACTGGTCCCCCGTTACGAGAAAACTCACAGAACCTCCCTAATGGTGACAAGGCAAATGGCGGTGATCTTGAGTCACTGGTGCGGTCACCAACCTGCTCAAAAGGTAGAGAGGTTGTAGATGAGTATTGTAAAGGTTGCATGCACAACCGGTTCCTCTTAAATGAGGGGTCCTGGGGGGCTCGAGCCGGATGCAGGGAAACTTGCACGTCCGGTTCCTAGGGGGCTAGGGGGCAGCGATGCCCCCCTGCTACCCGACTTTCTAAATCTGTTCAGGAGAATACTAACACTGACCTTTGGTGCTCCTTAATCTTTATTTTATATTTTCCCCATTGACAAAGTTCTATGAATTTTGAAAATAGAGACGGATTCAATAAATCCTTTATGCATGCCTCTGCCCCCTAGCCCTACTGAAGGGTTATCCATTCCGGCAGCTAGGGGTATGCAGTCGCGTTTTAGGAATTCTAGGACTAGCCCTACAGCGCTAATTTCAGTGTGGGGAGCGATCGCCCCCTGTTTTTAAGGGTTCTTTAATTTGCAGTAGCCACTTCGGTCGTTGAGGCCACCGCGGCATCTTTACGTTTTTTCTTCTCCGTCACTGTCACAGGTCGCATTTCAATGTGGTTGACCAGAGTCGTGACAAAGGCAAAAAGTAAAAAGGGCAGGGTTAAAACCAAAATTAGCCCCCCGACGAGAAACGCCTGCACTGGATTGTTGTAGAGAGTGAGGGAGGCGGCCAAACCAATAAAGATCACAATCAGCCAAACAATGACTTGGCCATAAATATCCCCGAAGGTGAGGGTGCAGACGAAACGGTATTTTTGTAAGCCGTTTTGTAGTTCATTGGCCATAGGGGCTATCCTCGCGGCGTATGCTCAACAGTGCCAGTTAAAAAACAAGCTTTTGGCTAAGGAGGGGTGAAACTTGGAGTTGCGCTATAGCGTTTGCAAGTGTAGGAAAACGAAAGTACCTGAATTTTAGAGAACCTAGCCGCAAGATTAAAGCCCTTGCAACAAATGTACAAACTTTGGTCAAAAAAAGCCGGCCCCGGCATTGAACAGACCTTTTCTACAATGGGGATGCCCGAAACAAGCCTCTGTGATCCTGGTTTTCACAAGCTTGAGTGGCTTCTCTCCGTGGGAAAAGGGCGGTAATATGACAGATTGTATCAAAACTCCATCGATCGCCCCCGAAGCACTCTATGGGTACGTTTCACCGTTTAACCACCACGGCGGGTTTACAGACTGCCCTTGGCACATTCTCTCCCGCGACCACCGTTGGTTTTGTGCCGACAATGGGGGCACTCCATGGGGGGCATGCTGCCTTGATTCGGCGAGCACGGCAAGAGTGTGATGTGGTTGTTGTCAGTATTTTTGTCAACCCACTGCAGTTTGGTCCCCAAGAGGACCTGGAGCGCTATCCCCGTGCCCTGGAGGCCGATACAGCCCTCTGTCAGCAGTTAGGGGTGGATCTGCTCTTTGTGCCTAGTGTGGCTGAGCTTTACCCGACGGGGATGAAGCACTTGACCGTGGTGGAGCCGCCAAGGGAGCTAACGGAACACCTCTGTGGGCGATCGCGCCCCGGCCATTTTCGCGGGGTAGCAACAATTGTGCTGAAGCTGTTGCATCTGGTACAGCCCGATCGCGCCTATTTTGGGCAAAAGGATGCCCAGCAGTTAGCCATTATTCGCCGCTGTGTAGCGGACTTGAATCTGGACGTGGAGATCATTGGCTGTCCCATCGTCCGCGATGCCGACGGCCTTGCCCTGAGTTCCCGCAATCAATACCTGAGTGCCGAGGAGCGCGCCACTGCCCTTGCCTTAAGCCAAAGCCTGGAGGTGGCTCAGGCTGCATTCCGTCAGGGCTGCTGGGACGCGAGTCTTCTGCTGGCCCAAGTTCAAGATCATCTGCGCCAGTTTCCCCAGTTGCGCCTCGACTATGCCGAATTGGTGCATCCCCAGACCCTTGTGCCCTTGGAACGCATTGAGACCGTGGGGCTATTGGCGATCGCGGGCTGGGTGGGGCAAACGCGCCTCATTGACAATTGTCTACTGGATCGCCGCCGGCCGATTTTGGCCGTGGATGGCCCTGCCGGTGCCGGGAAGTCAACCGTGACGCGACTAGCTGCCCAAGCCCTAGGGTTGCGGTACCTTGACACCGGTGCCATGTATCGGGCGGTAACTTGGTGGTGCTTGGAAAATAATCTTGATCTCCACGATGAGCCAGCAATTGTAGAGGCGATCGCCCATTGTCGGTTGCATCTTGAGAGCCCTGATCCCCATCAACCAACGCGAGTGTGGATCAACGATCGCGAAGTTAGCCAAGCGATTCGCTCCCTAGAGGTAACGCAGCGGGTGTCCCAAATTGCTGCCCTGCGGGGTGTGCGGCGGCTAATGGTACAACAACAGCGGGCGATCGGAGCCCATGGGGGCATCGCTGCTGAAGGTCGTGATATTGGCACCCATGTCTTCCCAGAGGCGGGCTTGAAAATTTTCCTAACCGCCTCCCCCGAAGAGCGGGCCCAGCGCCGCTGGCAGGAATTACAACAGCAGGGGCACTGCGATCTCTCCTATGAAGAATTGCTCGCTCAGATTACCGCTCGCGACACAGCGGATCAGCAACGCCCCTACGCCCCCTTCCGTAAAGCAGCCGATGCCATAGAAGTCTGTACTGACAACTTGGGGATCGATGAGGTAGTGAGTAAAATTGTCCATCTCTACCGCAGCCGCTTTCCTCAACCTTGATGAGGAAGCGAGATTTCCCCTAGAGTAAAAGGATAGTCTGCTTCCGGATGAACTCTATGGATCGCAATCCCCTCGAAATCGTTCAGCAACTCTACTACACCGGTATTGGGGCTGCAGCTGCTGCCATTGAATCCCTCCAGGATGACGCCAAACGCCAAGAATACCTGATGCAACTGCGAGCGGATGCCCGGCAACTGGCTACAGTCTGCGCTGAGAAAGGCCGACTCACTGAAGCCCAAGCCCGGGAACTGATTCAAGCCTTTATTGCCCAGCAGCCGCAATCGCCTTCACCCCCTGAGCCTGCTTCTTGCGAAAGTGCTGAGTTGGCCGCAGATATTCAAACACTTCTGGAAACGCTGCGAGCCCTTCGCCAAGACCTACAGCAGGATTTAGAAGCACCCGCATCCTAGAATTGTTGCCCACGAGGGGAGGGAGGTGCTCCTTATGATTGCTCTTGAGTTGTTTTAGTCGTTGTCCCAGCACTCACGACCAATGAGGTCACCAATGCGATCGCGCAGCATAAAATCACAGCGCTCTAACTCTGCCTCAATGAGGGGCCACTCCCGAAGGGGTACAAACTGGCAGAGGGTGTAGATGGGCTGCTGCCGACTCACCACACCTTTGGCCACCAGTCGTCGGGCTTCATCTTTGACGAGTTCAATAGAGTATTGAAGGGATTGAACCATAACATCCTCGTTGGCTGAAGAGACCCTAGGATTCAGGATTGGCAAATTGTAATATCCAATACTGAACTATTTTAATTTTTGCCCTAGGGAGCTACCTGCCATAATAACAAATGTTTCCTAAGTCAGGGGGTTCTGACGAAAAAATCCCACAACTAGTGGAAGTCAGCGGTACCCAAGTTGAGGGCTGAATAGCCATCCCTATCAATCCGCTAGCCAAGGGCATGCTTTATCCTAGAAGTGCATCCTAAACAAAATCTTAAAGACTGCTCCATGGCTTTCCATCTTCCCCAAGTGAGCTGCCAACTGCGTCCAGAGGTGGCGGCCCTACAACCCGAACTTGTGCAGTGGCGACGCTATTTGCACCAGCGACCGGAACTGGGCTTTCAGGAACACCTCACGGCGGCCTTTGTCAGTGAAAAACTGCGGCAATGGGGCATTCAACATCGCACGGGCATTGCGGAAACGGGGATTGTGGCGGTGATTCCAGGATCGCGACCGGGACCCGTTCTGGCAATTCGCGCTGATATGGATGCGTTGCCAGTGCAGGAGGAAAACAATAAGCCCTATCGCTCTCTCCATGAGGGAAAAATGCACGCCTGCGGGCACGATGGTCACACGGCGATCGCCCTGGGTACCGCGAAATATCTTGCGACTCACCGCGATTTTGCTGGCATGGTCAAAATCATCTTTCAGCCGGCTGAAGAAGGTCCCGGGGGTGCCAAACCAATGATTGAAGCGGGGGTGCTCGATGCCCCAAAAGTGGATGGCATTATTGGCCTGCACCTGTGGAATTTTCTGCCCGTTGGTACGGTGGGGGTGCGCAGTGGGCCGTTGATGGCGGCAGCAGAATTCTTTGAGTGTGAAGTCCAGGGCAAGGGAGGACACGCGGCTTTACCCCACTTTACGGTGGATACTGTCCTCGTTGTTGCTCAAATCATTACCGCACTGCACACCATCGTCTCCCGCAACGTGGATCCCCTAGAAACTGCGGTCATCTCCGTGGGGGCAGTGCATGCGGGCACTGCAAAGAACGTCATTGCCGATACGGCAACGTTTCGGGGAACAGTGCGATACTTTAAGCCAGAGTTGGGGGACTGGCTACCTCAGCGCATTGAACAGGTGATTGCGGGTATCTGCCAGAGTCAGGGTGCCACCTATCGTTTTCACTACGAGCGGATGTATCCCCCCACGGTCAACGATGCCAAAATGGCGAAACTGGTGCGCTCTGTTGCGGAATCGGTCGTCGAGGTGCCGGCTGGCGTCACGTCCCATTGTCAGACGATGGCAGCGGAGGATATGTCATTTTTTCTAAAGGCTGTTCCAGGCTGCTACTTCTTTTTGGGGTCAGCCAATGGCACACTGGGGTTAGATTTTCCCCACCACCATCCCCGCTTTGACTTTGACGAAACTGTCTTAAGTATTGGGGTTGAGCTGTTTATCCGCTGTGTGGAGAAATACTGTGGTCTAGTGGAGACATAAGTTTCCTATGTCCCTCACGGTACTCATTGCCGACGATGATCCCGGCATTCGCCTCTCGGTGAGTCGCTTTTTGGAATCCGAAGGATACTGTTGCCTGATGGCGGGAGATGGTGCCCAAGCCTTGGAAATGATCCACCACTATCAGCCTCACCTCCTGATTACGGATATTGCCATGCCCAATATGAATGGCTATGAATTGGTGCGGCAGATCCGGCAGCATCCCTCGTTACGCTTACTGCCAGTGATTTACCTAACGGCGCGCACAGAACTGGAGGAGCGAATTCGGGCCTATCGTACCGGGGGCGATGTCTATCTTGCCAAGCCCTTTGACCTCAATGAGTTAGCAGCGGTGGTGCGCAACCTACTTGATCGGGCACAACTGGTACAAATGGAGTGGCAGCAGCGACAGCATGCCCCCAAAGGCCAACGGGTTAGAGTTGATCTGACGCAGCGGGAAAAGGACGTTTTGGCTTTGCTGGTGGCGGGACTCTCCAATGCCCAGATTGGCGATCGCCTGCACTTGAGCGCGCGAACGATTGAAAAGCACGTCAGTAGCCTTTTTCAAAAAACAGCAGTTCACAATCGGGCTGAGCTGGTGCGACTGGCAATTGAACAGGGCTTGGTGGAGCCACAAACCAGTTCCCAACCTTGAGCTATAGCTGTTGTTTGACATCCTTCCCGGAGAGTCCTACTGCGCTCCGCAGGGATGGCTCCTTGTTGAGTCGCTTTAGTGGATTCCTGCTTCCGACCTCTAGGGGGGTTAGATCCACAGGCCCTCCAGGTGTGTCTTGGCTATTCCTGTGAGGATTGGATTTTTGTGCTAAGAATAATATTTGATGTTCAAGCGATTCTATGCTGTAACTAAGAACGCCTACACCAATCCTGCTATCCTTCTCCGCCCTAGACGGCGGAGCTGTTCGCGCCCTTGGTCAACGCAGGAGGTTCAGGAACTGAGACCCCATGCAACGGATTCCCCCTGCCCCTGGTCAAGAATCGGTCTGGGACTACCCCCGTCCCCCCCGTCTTGAACCCACGGCAAAACACCTGCGGGTGATCTTTAATGGTCTGGTGATTGCCGACACCCAGCGGGGAAAGCGGGTACTTGAAACCAGTCACCCCCCGGTATATTACTTTCCGCCAGAGGATGTGCAGTCGCAGTATCTGGTGCCCTCGGCACGGCAAACTTTTTGTGAATGGAAAGGCCAAGGAGCCTACTACCACATCAAGGTGGGCGATCGCCAAGCTGAGAATGCAGCGTGGTACTATCCCAAACCTACCCCTGCCTTTGCGGCAATCCGCAACTACATTGCCTTCTATGCTGGTTTGATGGATGAATGCACCGTAGATGGTGTGGTGGTGATTCCGCAACCGGGGGGCTTCTATGGCGGCTGGATTACGCCAGACATTGTTGGCCCATTCAAGGGGGCACCGGGAACCTGGGGCTGGTAAGGGCTGCTGAGTGTTTCTCAAATCTCTCCATCTGCGCCACTTCCGCAACTACAGCGAGCAATCTGTGACGTTTGCTGCGCCAAAAACCATTCTCGTCGGCGACAATGCCCAAGGCAAATCCAATTTGCTGGAGGCTGTGGAGTGGCTGGCCACATTGCAATCCCATCGTACCCATCGCGATCGCGACCTGATTCAGCAGGGACACGAGAGTGCCCAAATTGAAGCCACCCTTGAGCGCCAAGGTGTTCCCCTTGATCTGGCGGTGAGTTTGCGACCCTCCTCAGGCCGTGTCCTACGGGTCAATGGCTGTACGGTCAAGCGCACTGCGGACTTTCTCGGTCAACTCAATGCGGTGGAATTTTCCTGCTTGGATTTGGAACTGGTGCGGGGCACCCCAGCTATTCGCCGCAACTGGTTGGATCGGATTTTGCTGCAGTTGGAACCCCTCTATAGTCAACTCCTGCAAACCTACCAAAAAGCCCTGCGCCAACGGAATGCGCTCCTCAAACAGGCAGGCAGCCAAGGATGGGATGAGGCCCTCTGGCAAGCATGGAATCAGCAATTGGTCATCAATGGCACCCGCATCATCCGCCGACGACAGCGCCTCATTGAACGCTTGGCTCCCTTGGCACAGGATTGGCATCGAGTCTTGAGTGGCGATCGCGAGACCCTGACCTTGAGTTATGAGAGCCATGTGCCCCTTGGGGATGGCACCTCTGAGGCCATTGTGGCAGCCTTTAGTGAGGCCTTGGCGACTCGCCGCGCCATTGAATTTCTCCAAAAAACTAGCCTGGTGGGGCCGCACCGTGATGATGTTGGCTTTTGTCTTAATGCTCAAAGTGCCCGTCAATTTGCTTCCCAAGGGCAGCAGCGGACGCTGGTATTGGCGTTGAAACTAGCGGAACTAGCTCTTGTGGAAAGCGTGGTTGGCGACACCCCCCTTTTGTTGTTGGACGACGTCCTCGCAGAATTGGATTTGCAGCGACAGGGAATTTTGCTGGAGGTGATGGGCGATCGCTACCAAACCCTGATGACCACCACCCACCTTGCCCCCTTTGCCGCCCCTTGGCGCCAGCAGGCGCAAATTCTTAAGGTAACGGCGGGGACGATCGCAAGCGTGTCTGACACTGCTGCTCAAACCAGCGACTAATCTGGGGAATGGTTAGCTCGGCAATAGGCACCCCCTCCCTTTCAGCCATTTGCCGTAGTTGCTTGAGGGCGCTGATGAGGATTTGGCCATACCACGTTATAAATCCCCCTTGGCGGGCTTCCTCCGCTTGCAACCGGGGATCGGCAGCAACCAGTTCATAAACTTGGGTTTCTGTCAGGTCTTCGAGGGGCTGCCCCTCAATCTTGGTACGCAGGTAACGCTGGGCATACACCGCTACTCGAATCGCAAAGCGATCTGCCGCTGGCAAAAGCAGTTGATCAATCTCTTGGCACTCACTGACGGTGAGCAGATCCTCAGGGTTCATCAATGGCTTTGCTTAGACCAGGCCAGCCGGTGTCGGTACTGCTGTGCGCTCTTGGATATTAATCACGTTGGGAGTAAAGAGAAAGACGCCGTCCCCAAGGCGCGATTGATGGCCATTGATGGCATAGGTGCTACCAGCGGCGAAATCAGAAATGCGCTGTGCCTCAGCCACATCAAGGTGCTCTAGGTTCAAAATGACGGCCTTGTCTGCCCGCAGCGCTTGCACAATTAGGGTGGTATCACTGAGGGACTGCGGCTTGATCACCACCACTTCATAGCCACTACTCAAGGAATGACCAAAGGCAGTCAACTCACTCATGATAACTCCCCCTTGGGAACATAACAAAAGGACCTACGACTAAATAATGATATTAAACTTCATTCTGTTGTATCGACCAGATCAAAATTTATGCAAATTTCAGCTTGGAGATCTTCCTACCAGTGAATTCTTAAGCACGGATGGCCGTTTCCAATATCTGTTGAAGCCCCCACTAGGCATAGTCAGGCAACCCGTTGACCCCTAAAATGGGCGCTACCAGGAGTGGAGGCGATGTTTAGTCATATGGTCAAACCTACTCAAGCAAAGCGATATGCTTCCCTGGGGGCGATCGCCCTTCTGACCACATCTCTCGTGGTAGCAAGTCCTAACCCCGCCTTGGCCATGCACATCAGCGAGGGCTTTTTGCCCCTGGGTTGGGCCGTGGGTTGGTGGCTGGCCTTTCTCCCCTTTTTGGCATGGGGACTGTGGTCATTGCAACAACAGATCAAACAACACTCCGAATCCGTCCTACTGGTTGCCTTGGCAGGCGCCTATGCCTTTGTTGTTTCTTCTTTGAAGATTCCCTCGGTTACAGGCAGCTGTTCCCATCCTATTGGGATTGCCCTGGGGGCTATTCTTTTTCGGCCCCCCTTAATGGCAGTATTGGGGACACTGGTGTTGCTCTTTCAGAGCCTCCTCATTGCCCATGGCGGATTGACGACACTGGGAGCCAACGCCTTCTCAATGGCGGTCGTAGGACCGTGGTTGGCTTGGCTCACCTACTGCGGTGTGTCTCGTTTGAGAGTGAAGCCGGCGATCGCTCTGTTTGCCGCTAGCTTCATCAGCAATGTGGGTACTTACACCTTGACCTCTTTGCAATTGGCCTTGGCCTTTCCCGACAGCGTGGGTGGCCTGGCCACTTCCTTTGCCAAATTTGGCACCCTCTTTGCAGTCACACAGATTCCCCTCGCCATCAGTGAAGGGCTGCTGACGGTCTTGGTGTGGAACTGGTTGACGACCTACTGCGTTGCAGAACTGCAGGCCTTAAGACTCTTGCCTCAGGAAGAGTTGCCCTAGAAGACTCTACCGGCTGCTGGAGGTAGGGTCATTTTTGGGACATTACATTTGACTTAAAAACAGCCCCTCGAGGCGGTGCAGGGGAAAGATTGTGGAGGTTTTTGATGAATAAAAAAATAGCGGCACTTCTACTAGGAGCAGGAACCGTTGTCCTGGCCATCTTTCCTTTACTTTTCGTCAAGGGAAATTTTGAAGGTGCCGACGCCCAAGCGCAGGACTTGATTCAGGAGGTGGCGCCAGACTTTCAGCCGTGGGCAAAACCCCTTTTTGAGCCACCCAGTAGTGAAGTGGAATCGCTCTTATTTGCAGTACAAGCAGCCCTAGGGGCGGGGGTCATCGGCTTTATTGCTGGTCAGTACCACGCCCGTTCGGCAACCCCTCGTCATTCTAAGGATCCTAGGGCGTGAATGCACCATCACCTCGATACCTATGCCTACACCAATGGTCTGCGGCATCTACACCCCGAACAAAAGCTGATTTTTGCGATCGCCAGCCTGTTATTTACGTTTTTTGCTCGCCCCCTGATCCAGGGCTTGCTTTGGCTATGGCTCAGCCTTTGGATTCTTGGCTATGCCCGGATTCCGTGGCGGGTTTATTGTACCCTCTTAGCTACAGTGGCTGTGTTCTGGCTAGTGAGTTTGCCGGGGTTAGTGGTGCAAATCATCCCGACGGAGGCTTTAAGGGCTTCGGGGCAAGGGGTTCTGAGTGACATTTCCCTAATGGGCTGGTCGCTTTTTGTCAGTGCCGAGAAATTGCATCAAGGCTTAACGGTAGGACTGCGGACAATGGTTGCCAGCACCTGTTTACTATTGATTTTATTGACGACTCCCTTTCCAGAACTGTTGGTCGTGGCTGAGCGCTGGGGCGTTCCCACTTTCGTCCTTGATGTCTTGATGCTGATGTACCGCTATATCTTCACCCTCCTCGAAACCGCCTTCACGCTTCAATTGGCACAGCGGGCACGGGGAGGCTATCAACAGCGATCGCGCTGGCTATTCAGTGTCGGTCTCTTAGCCGCTCAGCTTCTGCAGCAATCGCTGCATCGCTATCAAGCCATTCAGCTGGCTCTGGTCAGTCGGGGCTTTCAAGGGCAGTTTCGAGTGTTGCGCCCCTGCACCTATACCTATTCCCAACGGTATGGCCTCGAAGTCCTCATTGGTGGCAGTGCCCTGCTCCTGCTAAACACCCTGATGGCCTAAGATGTCTGTCCCCCTATTGGAATTTCATCAGGTTGGGTTTCGCTATCCCAATACCCCTGAACCGGTTCTGCGGGACTGCTCCTTTACCCTAGAGGCAGGACGGAAAGTTGCCCTCTTGGGCCTGAATGGCTCAGGGAAATCCACCCTCTTTTATTTGGCTGCTGCCCTCTATCGGCGCGATCGCGGTGAAATTTACTGCCAGGGGCAACGCCTGGTTCATCAACCCCAGAGACTGCGGCAATGGCGGCAACGGATTGGCTTGGCCTTTCAAGATCCAGAACAGCAGTTGGTGGCGGCAACTGTGGCCGAGGACATCTCCTATGGGCTGTGCAATTTGGGTCTGAGCCCCCCAGAAGTGGCAGCTCGCCTCCATCAAACCCTGCAGGAGTTTGATTTAGTTGCTCTTGCTGATCGGCCTCTCCATCATTTGAGCTTGGGCCAAAAACGACGGGTGGCCCTGGCTGGGGTGATGGCCTTGGCACCAACCCTATTACTGCTTGATGAACCCACCACCTATCTCGACTATCAGCAGCGGCAGCAATTGCGAGAACTCCTAGAGAAAATTCACCAACAGGGGACAACCATTGTGATTGCCACCCATGATCTCGATTTTGCCTATGGTTGGGCGGATTGGATTATGATTCTCGTCAATGGTCAGGTCAGCGTCAGCGATCGCGCTTCCCATGTCTTTGGGCAGTGGCCGACCTTTGCCCCTGAATTGGGAACCCCCACCCTCCTTGGTCTCTGGCAACAACTGCCCCCCGCCTGGCGACAACACCGTCCCTTCCCCCGTACCGTGACAGAGTTTAGCCGAGAACTGGGGGAACGCTTTCGGCATCTCGGCGACGAGTGCTGAAGAATTGCCCTGACAATGCTTGGGCTTGCAATCAAAGTGGTAACCTAGAGCCTAGGCAGCATTATTGGCTGTTCCAGTGCATAATAGTCAGCGTATTGTTTGCGGCATCAGACAAAACCCCTATGGCCACAATTATGGTTGTTGATGACAGTCCCACTCTGCGGGCAATGATTGTTGAACTCATGAAAGAGCAAGGCTACGACGTTGTTGAGGCCGAAGATGGCATCGAAGCTCAGGAAAAAATCAAAGCCCAATGCCCTGACCTGGTGATTCTAGACGTCGTGATGCCGCGCATGAATGGTTATGAACTCTGCCGCTGGATTAAGGGGGAAGCGGTTTCCCAAAAGGTGCCAGTGATTATGTGCACAACTAAAAGTGAAGAATTTGATATTCACTGGGGCAAAAAACAGGGGGTGGATGCCTACATCACTAAGCCCTTTGATCCTGCAGAACTCGTTGCCAGTGTCAAACAGCTCTTGGGATAGCCCTAAATCCAAGAGGGTAACCACATCCGCCTAAAGAAGCCTTGGGGCGTCAAGGGCAGTCCTAAATACAGGGGGAGCCAGTAAAGGAAGCCCCCGACAACTACCCCTAGGACGGCAATGCGTGCCCAGCGTGCCCTGTCTCCCCAAGCGTGGCTGGCTTCCCAGACCAAGGCCAAGGTCATAAAGCTGTAGAGGGCAGCGGGGAGGTAGTGATAGAGAAAGATACAGCGGGTGACCAGTGCCCAAGGCAGGAGATTGGCGGCATAGTTTAGGAGCACAAAACGGCCTGCGGTTGTGGTCAGCCCAAGGGGTAAAAGTGCAAGGGTAGCTAAGGTGCCCAGCCACAGGAGGGGCGGATTGAAGAGGGCATAGACGGCATAAATCCACTGGGTATCCGCCATTGGTAGGGGCGGTCCAATAACGGGCACCGGTTCACTGAGGGTTTGGACTCGCTGAAAAAAGTAGCTCATGGGGCGCAGCAACAGCGGCCAAGACCACCATGGGGAGCAGTAGGGATGGGCGGTACTGGCAACGCTGCGGTGAAAGTTAAACATTTGGCGATGCAGCTCAAGTAAACTCTGGTGGGGATGAAACTGGAGATGGGGCAGCCAGAGCAGGGTATAAACCACAAAGGCGATAAAGGGCAGGAGCAGGCACATCTGCCACCATTGGTAGGTCGTCTTCCACTCAGCGGGCAGCGGCAACCTCTGCTGGAGAACCCAGAAAAGCCCCACTCCCAACAGGAATCCCAAACCACTCCACTTCACCGCGGCACAGGCTCCAAAGGCAATGCCTGCAGCCATCAGCCAGAGCGATCGCGCCCTTCCCTGGTAGCGCAACCCCCACAGCCAAAGAATTTGTGCCACCACACCAAACAGCACAAGGGAGATATTGATGAGAGCATAGCGGGACTCCACCAAAAAGAGGCCATCGAGGGCAACGAAGAGTCCCGATAACAGGGCCACGGGCGATCGCCGGGTCAGGAGATAGGTCAACACTGCCACTGCCACGGGAATCAGTGATCCCATCAGCGCATTCAACCAGCGATAGCCCCAAGGGTGAAAGCCACCCCCCAGCCAGATGCTTAGGGCAATCAGGTATTTTCCCAGAGGGGGATGGGCATCAAAGAAAGGCACACCTGCCAGATAGTGGCGGGCAAAGCGGGCAAAATAGACCTCATCAAACACTAGGGTGGGAAAGCGGCTTAGCCCCCAAAAGCGGGTGGCAAGGGCAAAGAGCCACAGCAGCAGTAGCCCCAAGGGCATCCTAAGCCGCTCCCTGCAACTCTGCTGTCCGCACCGCAATGCGTTGAGCGCGATCGCCCCGTTGAACGGTCAGATTGAGAACTTGTCCCACCGCGGCACTATCGACAATGGTCTGCAACTGATCGGCACTGGTAATTGGTTCCCCATCGACTGCGGTAATCACATCCCCCCAGCGCAGACCGGCTTTTGCCGCAGGCGTATTGGGCAACACCTGTAGGACAAGAACACCATTGACTTCCGGCAGAATCACGGGTGAGTTGGGGTTAGCATTGTTTTCCTTGGCCATTGCCGGCGTGAAGGTAGTCATTTGAATGCCGATGTAGGCGTGTTGAATTTTCTCACCCCGAATCAGGCGGGCTTGCAGGGCTTTGGCTTTGTTGATGGGAATGGCGAAGCCAATCCCCATGGCGTCGGCACGAATAGCGGTGTTAATGCCAATCACTTCCCCCGCTTCATTGAGTAAAGGCCCCCCAGAATTGCCGGGGTTGATGGCTGCATCGGTTTGGATAAAGTCAAGGCGCTTATCGGGGATACCCACTTGGGCGCTGGAGCGGTGGAGTGTACTGATAATTCCCAATGTTACTGTGTTATCAAGGCCAAGGGGATTGCCGACGGCGATCGCCCAATCCCCCACTTTCACCTCACTGGAATCACCGAGGGGCGCCGTGGGCAATGGTTCGGTGACCCCTTTGAGTTTGACAATTGCTAGATCAGACACCTCATCCACGCCGCGCACTTCCCCCTCAAAGACCCGGCCATCCTTGAGGCGCACGTTTACCGTATCTGCTTGACTCACCACATGGGCGTTGGTCATGACAATGCCACTAGGATCAATGATGAACCCCGACCCTTGACCCCGCAGCCGATCCTCTTGGGGGGGCAAGGCTAAACCAGGGAAAAATTGGCGAAAGAAGGGATCACTCAAGAGGGGATCGGGGGTGCGCACAATTGTGCGTTCGGTATCAATGCGAACAACTGCATCGCCAACCCGCTCCACTGCAGCTGCGACAAAACTATGGTGAGCTGCTGCTGCCCACACTGGTGTACCGCTGTTCAGGGACCAAACAAGGGTAAGGCCAAGGCAGAATTTGAGGGTCTGCTGAAGTAAATGGGCAAGGCGTTTCATCATGGGTGGCCTAGAGCGCAACAGATGTATTTCTGATTGTATCGAAGCTCTCTCCGCTGGCTGTGAAGCAAAAGCACAAAGGGTGCATAGGAGGGAACTGTCCCTCAGAACAAGAATCAATGTCACAATTGGAAAGGTGTTCAAACTTAGGGGCAAGATGCTGCGCATTGGTATTGTCGGGTTGGGACTGATTGGTGGGTCGCTGGGCATTGATCTGCGGGCCAAGGGGCACTATGTGGTGGGACTGAGTCGGCGCCCTGAAACCTACGAGCGGGCGATCGCCAGGGGAGCCATTGACTGGGGTAGCACGGAGCCGGAAATTTTGCGTGCCCTTGATCTGGTGTTTCTCTGCCCCCCTATCGGCAGCATCCTTCCTGTCGCCCTTGAGATCATCCCCTCGCTCAGTCCGGAAACAGTGCTGACGGACGTGGGATCCGTCAAGGGAGAGATCGTCCCTGCCCTCGAAAAACTCTGGCCACGCTATGTCGGTGGTCACCCGATGGCCGGTACCGCAGAATCCGGCATTGAGGCGGCCCAAGCTCATCTCTTTGAGAATGCCCCCTATGTTCTCACCCCAACCCTGCACACCCAAAGTGCTGCCATTGACTGTGTGGCTGGCGTGGTCAATGATCTCGGAGCAAAGCTGCTCTATGCCACCCCATCGGATCACGATCGCGCCGTTGCTTGGATATCCCACCTCCCCGTACTGGTGAGTGCAGCCCTGATTCTTGCCAATGCCCAGGAAGCCAATGAGCCGATTCGGACGCTGGCACAGCAGTTGGCGAGCTCCGGCTTTCGCGATACCAGCCGCGTTGGGGGTGGTAACCCAGCGTTGGGACGGATGATGGCGGAATATAACCGCGCCGCCCTGCGCCACTGCCTGATCCACTACCGTGCCACCCTTGATGATCTGATTCGCCAAGTGGAGCAGGAGGACTGGGAGCGCCTGCAAATCACCTTAGAGCAGGCCAAAGCTTACCGTGAGCAGGTCTATCCCTCAGGGACGCCGCCGATAGTTTAGACGACGCACAATCCAGTAACTGGCAGACAAGGCCAAGATGGCGATCGCCAGCCCCAGGAGCTTTGCCACCGTTTCTGGTTGGCTAATATCCAGAATGATGATTTTACGGGCAATGGCAATCAGGGAGGTCACAATCACCAGCTCAACAATCTGGGAGGAGACATGGGTTTGCAGGTAGACCGTGATGTTTTCAAGAATTTCCAATGCCACCAGAACATTGAGAAAGAGGCCAAAGATTTTCACCAGTTCCAGGCTAAACTGCCCCAAGGGGGGTGAGAGTAGCTCTACGGTCAAAATCCGCCCCAAATCAATAATGGCGACGATGACCACTAGCAGCATCCCGATCGCCAGCACCCGCGTTGCTATCCCCTCAATCTGGCTGAGAAGGTGCAAAAATCGCTGATTGTCCTGAAGCAGAATGACGAGCTGTTCGCCAAGGTCAACCAAAGACCGCAACCAGCGTCCCATTCCTAGGCCTCAGCAAGCAGAACAAGGGGAGTGTAGGCCACGGGTTCCACTAAACGAGTGCTTAGCCCAAGGCGCTGAAACGACCCTTGCAATTCCTCAAGGGTTCCTTTAACCGAGAGCAATCGCGGTAGCCATCCCTGAAGGCGAAGGGTACCATTGCCGGCGGTGGTGATCATCACCTTGGGCTGCAGCCATTGCCCCAATTCCAATGCTACGTTGCCCCCCTTGAGAATCGCACCCACTACGGGTAAACACACCTCCAAAAGGGGCGTAATCACCACATCCACCTTGCCACAGGTGCGCAGCCACGGATCATGACAGCCGTGGGGTTCATAGTAGAGACTTTGAGTACCCCAGTGCAGAATGTACCCATTTTCCTGTTGAGTGGGGCCGATACTGGCACCTTTGGTGGCCTGGATGGTCAGATCGCGGTAGGTATGGGTTTGGTGGGGGCTCAGGGAAATCACCGTTTCAAAGCCAAGACTGCGGGCAACGTTGGCAGCACTGGGGGAGGCAATGACGGGCAGGGCGCGATCGCAGGCGCGGAGGGTCGGCTCATGGCAGTGATCCGGTAGTCCTTGGGAGAGCAAAAGGACATCCACATTGCTCGGCAGGGCACAGGGGCGCGATCGCTCCGCCTGAAATAGCCAAGGTGTCTTGCCAAAGGTGAGCGGCCCCACAAACCACGGATCAACCAAAACCCGGGTATTACCCAACTCCCATAACCATGTATTGCTCTCCAGCCAGGTTAACTGCATTGCCCTGCTCCTACAGGAACCGCGCCAAGATATTGTAAACCAGCAAAAAGAGGTTACCGACAACCATGCAACCTAAACCCACCAAACCACACATCAGCAGTGCCGTCAGCCCTCCCAGTCCCGCTTGCAAGAAGGGAAAAAAGAAGAGGGCCGCCCCTGAAATGGTGGCAATGATTAATTGTTCCCAGTGTTCAATCCAGCCTTTGAACTGCATAAATACCAGCAGGGCAAACACCCCCCCAATCAGACCAGCACTGACCCCAAGGGGGAATTGCCAAGTGGTCATCAAGCTGAAAATCATCACCCCCAACGCCGTCATTTCAAAGCCCGTAAAGCCCGCCCCCATGAGAATTTTGAAGGCGGGTAAGGGCGCAGGAGGCTGCCGCGGTGGTTTCGCCTTTGCAGGGGGCGCCATTTTGGGGGACGGTATCGGCGCCGCAGGTGACGGTGGTGAGCTCACTTGGGAGGGCGGGAGGGGTGTTGTCACTGGCTGTGGAGGGAGAGGCGGTGTTAGTGGTGGTGGCGGGGGGGGTGGGGCTGGGGCGGGGGTAGGAGAAGCATTTAAGTCTGCTAGGACCTGGGCTGCCGATTGGTAGCGATCGCTCGGCGCCGGCTGCAACATGCGGTCTAAAATCTGCTGGAGTTGCTGACTGACAGAGGGAACATAGGAGTGCCAATTCCAGCGGTTGTTGTAGGCGTCAAATAGTTTTTCGGGATCTTTGCCCGTCAGCAGCACAATACAAGTTACCGCCAAGGCATACAGATCCGAGCTAGGAAAGACCTGTTCTCCCCGTATCTGCTCTGGAGGTGCATAGTGAGCCGTATAGATACCGGTACTGCGGCTCTCCATAGACGTTTGGGAGACTTGTTTCACCGCTCCAAAATCCAGCAAGTAGAGCCGTCCTTGACCAGGAAACTTGGTTTTACTGGGGTGCTGGCGCATGATATTCGAAAGCTTAATATCGCGGTGAATAGAGCCGCGCTCATGCACATATTGCAGCACAGGCAGCAGTTCCCGCAGCACCTGTCGTACCTCTTCTTCACTAAAGCAGCCCTGCTGTGCCAACTCATCTTCTAGGGTTTCGCCGTCAATAAACTCCTGAACCAAGTAAAAGTAGCTTTCTTCGCTTGAGCTGTTAAAGCCGGCCACTTCCTCACGAAAAAACGCCAGTAAATCAGGAATTTGGGCATGCTGCCCCAGTTCCTCGAGAACTTTTGCCTCCCGCTCAAAGAGTTCTTGAGCCTTTTGCAAGCTTTGGGGGTCTGAGACATTGGGCAAAAATTGTTTAATGACACAGTATCGCCACCCTGGAGTATCCAAGTCCCGTGCTAAGTAGGCAGCTCCAAAGCCCCCCCGCCCCAAGACCCGCTCCGCCACATAGTGACCCCGCAAAATGAGGGGCATGCCACAGGTGATGCAAAAGCGGTCGCGAATGCGGCTGTAGCGCTGATTTGGCTGATCCAGCTCAGGAAGGTTGTTTTGCGGACGAGGGCAATGGGGACGAGTACAATAAACTAACATGGATCCGCTGCTGCAAGGCTTCCTCTATGATACTGCCCTCAGAATATCTGCTAGCCTTGCGGTAGGACAACGCTTTTTGGGAAGAGTAACCTCTTGACAAGCTGATGGTCGGACTCGAACCGACGACCTACTGATTACAAGTCAGTTGCTCTACCAACTGAGCTACACCAGCACTATTTCTAGCATACTACGTCTTAGCAGCAGTAGGGAACCTTAACCTATCAACCTTTTTTTGGGCATTGCGCAGTCCCAACACCGAAAAGATTCAAGGGCAAGGCGGCCTGCTTAGGGGAGACCAAGTTGAAGATCCCAGCAATCAGGCTTGAGTTGTTAATAGGAGCGATAGTCTGTGACTGCCAAGTATAGTTGTGTTACTCACAGAATAATCGCTATAATGCGAGGCGTGGAAAAGGCTTTCAGTTACCGCTTCTACCCAACAACTGAGCAGGAATCCCTGCTTCGGAAAACATTGGGCTGTGTTCGGTTGGTTTATAATCGAGCACTGGCAGCGAGAACAGAAGCCTGGTATGAACGAAAAGAGAGACTTGACTACGTTCAAACCTCTGCCTTGCTTACTCAGTGGAAGAAGCAAGATGACCTCCAGTTTTTGAATGAGGTTAGCTGTGTTCCCTTGCAGCAGGCATTGAGACATCTGCAATCTGCTTTCACTAACTTTTTTGCAGGTCGGGCAAAATATCCCAACTTCAAAAAGAAACGCAATGGCGGTAGCGCAGAATTCACCAAGTCTGCTTTTAGGTGGAAAGACGGAAAAGTATTCTTGGCAAAGTGCAACGAACCGCTGAATATTCGCTGGTCGAGACGGCTTCCAGATGGTGTTGAACCATCCACCGTGACCATCAGGCTTAACCCTGCTGGACAGTGGTACATCAGTCTGAGGTTTGATGACCCCAGAGATTTGACACTGCAGCCCGTCGACCCGTCGGTTGGTTTGGACGTAGGGATGAGCAGCCTCATTACCCTGAGTACAGGGGAAAAGATTGCCAACCCCAAGCACTTTAACCGCTACTACAAACGACTCCGTAAGGCGCAGCGGTCTTTGAGTCGCAAACAAAAAGGCTCTCGCAATTGGGATAAGGCGCGGTTGAAAGTTGCCAAGATTCACCAGAAAATCTCTGATTCCAGAAAAGACCATTTGCACCAGTTGACGACTCGATTGATACGTGAAAACCAAACGATCATAATCGAGTCGTTGGCTGTGAAAAACATGGTCAAGAACCGTCAGCTTGCCCGATCCATCAGTGATGCTGGATGGGGCGAACTGGTACGGCAATTGGAATACAAAGCCCAGTGGTATGGTCGGACACTGGTGAAGATTGACCAATGGTTTCCCAGTTCTAAACGCTGTGGACAGTGTGGTCACATTGTTGAGCGGCTGCCATTGAGCGTCCGAGAATGGGACTGTCCTAAGTGTGGGGCGCACCATGACCGGGATGTGAATGCCGCTCAAAACATTTTGGCCGTGGGACACACGGTTACAGTCTGTGGAGCGGGTGTAAGACCTGATAGACATACGTCTGGAGGGCAACTGCGAAGAAGCAGAAAGTCTCAAAAGTGATTTTGGGAATCTCCCTGCTTTAGCGGGGGGAGGATGTCAATTGAGTTATTGGCCCACTGCTAAACCGCAGGGCATGTTTTTATCGGCAGCAGCCAGTTTATCCTTTGGCAACTCTGATTGGAAGGGTGGAGGCCAGCCAATTCAATTGCTATTGATTGAGATCAGCGATCGCCCCAATGATAAACTGCAAACGTAAAGAGTACCGGAGAGACCCGCGGTGACGCGCCCAAAAATTATTGTCCTAGATGATGACCCCACCGGTTCGCAAACGGTGCACAGTTGCCTGCTGTTGACCCGCTGGGATAGGGATACCCTCTGTCGTGGCCTTGCTGATAGCGTACCCATCTTTTTTATCCTCACCAATACCCGTGCCTTGCCAGCAGACATGGCAGCGGCGGTGACACGCAGGGTTTGTCGTCATCTCAAGGAGGCGATCGCCCAAACAGGGACAACCGATTACATTATTGTCAGTCGTTCCGACTCCACCCTCCGCGGCCACTATCCCCTCGAAACGGATGTCATTGCTGCGGAACTGGGTCCCTTTGATGCCCATTTTCTGGTGCCTGCCTTTTTGGAGGGGGGGCGCATTACCCGCGATAGCCAGCACTACCTCATGGTCGAAGGTCAGCCTGTGCCGGTCCATGAAACTGAGTTTGCTCGCGATTCCGTCTTTGGCTACCACCACAGCTATTTGCCCGACTATGTCGCCGAAAAGACCCAAGGGCGAATTCCAGCCAGTGCTGTCGAACGCTTTTTACTGGCGGATTTGCGGCAGCCAGCGGCTTTGCTTGATCGTTTAGCCCGCTTGCAGGGAAATGTCTGCGCCGTTGTCGATGCTGAAACCCAAGGGGATTTGGATCAGTTTGCTGCGGCCGTGCTTCAGGTGGCCAGTCAAGGAAAACGCTTTTTGTTCCGCAGTGCTGCCAGTTTACTCACTGCCCTAGCACAACTGCCCCCCCAACCCACCCCCCCAGAGGCAATGGCCACCTATTGCCGCCCTGGGCGCTATGGCGCAGTTTTAGTGGGTTCCCATGTGCGCAAAACCACTGAACAACTGACCGCCCTGCTGCAGGAACCCGATGTGTTTCCCATTGAAGTGCCCGTGGCACGATTGCGCGACAGTGGGGTGGCTGAAGCGGAAATCATTGCTGCGGTCTTGGCAGCGGTGGATCAGGCAATTGCCCAGGGGAAAACCCCCGTCATCTATACCAGCCGTGAGGAACTCACCTTTGCTGATGCACCGACACGGTTAGCCTTTGGGCAGCGGGTTTCTGAAGTGCTGATGGCGATCGTTGAGCAGTTACCCGCCGATTTGCGCTATCTGATCAGCAAAGGAGGCATCACCTCCAACGATGTGCTGAGTAAGGGCTTAAACCTAGCCACAGTTCGCCTCTTGGGGCAAGTGATTCCCGGCTGCTCCGTTGTGCGCACCCCTGCTGATCATCCCCGCTTTCCAGAATTACCAGTGGTGCTGTTCCCCGGCAATGTGGGCGATCGCGAGGCACTGCGCACGGTCTATCATCGCTTTCAGGGCAGCGGCACTGCAATTTGGGAATGATTAGGAATGATGACTCACTCCCTTGAATCTGACTGAGTTCAGGGTTTAGAATGCAGTTGTAACAATAATAAACAATTTTTAATCTTTCCCGATAAGTGAATGAGTTTAGTCAACACGGTTGGGGCTAAATCAGCGGTATGGCGGTGGCTGCTGCCTGTCTTAGTCGTACTGGTGGTAGGTGGCGGTTGGATATTTTCCCTCCTGTTGCCCCTGCGGGATCCCTACATTCAAGCCGTACGGGCGACAGTGGGCGACCCCAGTCGCGGCGAACAAATTTTTATCCTCAACTGTGCGGGCTGCCATGGCCTTGATGGCGAGGGGGAAGTCGGCCCTAGCCTCCTGCAGATTAGCCACCGGCGATCGCAGGTACAACTCATTCAGCAAATTATCAGTGGCAATACCCCCCCCATGCCCAAGTTTCAAGCCCAGCCCCAAGACATGGCTGACCTATTAAGCTACTTGAAGACACTCTAAAAATTTTGACAAAAATTCCACAGATGAAGCCAGTATATTAACCGGTATATTAAATTAAAAATTGTGTCATTAGCATTGCCAATTTCGAGCATCCTTTGGTGGGAATGGAAGAAGTCTTTGCGGTGGGCGATCGCGTTCGCCTTGTGGAACTGCCACCCTATGTGAAAACAGCGGAACCGATGCCAATGTTGCGTCCCGCCAGTATCCTCACCCTCGGTGAAGAAGGGGTGATTCTAGGCCAGCAACCGGGAAACTATTGGGTGGTGCGGCTCGAGCGGGGTGCCTTTTTGTTGGAAGCCAAGTATTTGAAGCGGGTTTAATGGCTCCCCTGCTGTCCCTGTGCATGATTGTCAAAAACGAAGCCCATCAACTGCGGCGTTGCTTGCAGTCGGTTCAGCCTTGGGTGGATGAAATCATTATTGTGGACACAGGCTCCACCGATGGGACGATCGCCATTGCTTGCGAATTTACACCCCACGTCCATGCCGTTGCTTGGCAAGGGGATTTTGCAGCCGCCCGGAATGCCGCCTTAGCCCAGGCCACGGGGGAGTGGGTCTTTTACATTGATGCCGATGAAGAATTGGTGGTTACCGATGCCCACTGGCAAGACCAATTGACTGCGCCGGGGGCCCATGCCATTAATCAGTGGAGTTTGCTGCGCCGTGAACAGTCTAGCGATCGCAACTGGAGTGAATTTTGGAATGTGCGCTTTGGCCGCCGCTTCCCCGACCTCCACTTTGCCGGCGCACTCCATGAGCAACTCTGCTACCGAGAACGAGAAGCAGTAGTGGGTGAATTGCAGGGGGTTTATCTCATTCACCACAACCAACAAAGCCAAGAGCAATTCCTTGCCAAAATTCGCGATCGCAACATCCCTATCCTCGAAACAATGGTGCAGCAGGGCGATCGCCGACTGCAAAACTTGGTCTGCCTTGGGGATCACTACGCCGCCTGTGGTGATAGCGATCGCTCCCAAGCATGGTACGAACAAGCCCTCGAGGAGATTGCATCTGCTGTCGAACAAGGGATACTCCCTAGGGAGACCACATGGCTACGTCATCTTCTCTTTTGGGTGAGCTACCGCGCCTTTGAAGCCAAAGACTACGAAACCGCTCAGTATTACCTCAGCTATGGGCTGCGCTTCTTTGATCGCTATCCGCCCTTGCTCTACGTGGCTGGGCTATTTGTCTTTGAGCTAGGTTTGCCGCGGGGGGCGCTGCCCTACTTTCACCGCTGTTTAGACCTTTTTGAGGCGGGCAGCTACGATCGCACGGAGCCTTTTGATCGCCAGTGGATGACCACCCAGCCCGCCTACAGTCTGGGCTACACCTATATGACCCTTCAGGAGCGCGATCGCGCCATTGCCTATTTTCAAAAGACCCTTAAATTTAACCCTGACTATCCCCCTGCTCAGATGTACCTGGAACAACTGCTGAGGGCATCGGCAAATCAAGGGTAATGCGAGTACCCGCCCCTGCTGCTGAACGAATCCACATGCGGCCTTGAAAGCGCTGAGTGACAAAGAAGGCCTTCGTCAGACCAAAGCCACCCCCCATCGTGCGGCGATGCTGAACATTGGAGCCGCGGTAGCCAAAGCCAACCACCTTCGGAATTTCCTCAACGGGAATCCCACAGCCCGTATCCTCCACCACAAACTTGAGACGATCAGCCGTTTGCACCAGGCCGGCAATAATTTTACCCCCTTGGGGAGTATATTTACGGGCATTGGCAATCAAATCCCGCATCACATCCTCAAAAACGGGGGGCATCAGGACCGTGCGACCATTGGGGGTTTGAATATCAAAGGTCAGAAAATAATCCGAGGCTTCCTGAGCGGCAATGTTGTGAAGAATGCGGTAACGCCCCTTACTGTTTTTCTCAATGGCTTGGAAGACTTGCTCAAACTGAGCCTGCAATTGCTGAATGGGCACCTCAACCCAAGCTGCTGGCGCCTTTTCCCGGGCAAGGAGTTGTTGGACTCGTACCTCCACCACATCAAAGACGGATTGGATATTGGCCACTGCCTCTTGCACCTCTGGAGTGGTTGCCTTTTCGGGATGCTGCGCCAGGGCTGTTTCGATATTCCCCGTGATGGCTGCGCGTAGATGATCGATTTGCTGAAGATACGCCAAAATCGTCGAGCGATCGCCCAAGGCATTCACAAGTTGCTCTAAGCTGTTCAGACTGGGTTGCAATACCTGCCAATCATTGAGCTCCAGCTCTAAAAATTGCAGTTCCCCCAGCAAGATATTGAGGGTATTCAAGACACTGTGCATATCCAACAAGGTTTCCTGGTGGCTGGAAAGGGGGGGAGCCTCGGTAATTTCTATCTCCACAGGGCAACAGGATTGCGTATTCACTTCAAACCAACCTTTTCCTTAAAGTCATTCCTTAACGTTATCAATACCGCTTGCGGCTAGGGTTTCCTTTAGCCTAGACCAAATCCTCACTGTCCGGCTGCTTGCCCAAGGATGCAACCGATGGACCTCAGATTGCAGGAATTCCTGAAAACTGCGGCGGGCGCTTTGGCTGGCAACCCAGCCCGCTGTCCCTAGGGTCAGCGTCGGGAGGATGTCACCAGTTTGTTAGGATCAAGGGGCAGTTCAATTGGTCTAAGACGATGGTACTGCTGGGACGGTCCGCAGCAGAACTGAAAGCATGGGTAGAAGCCCAAGGGCAGCCCGGCTATCGGGGACAACAACTTCATCAGTGGCTCTATCGAAAGGGGGCGCGATCGCTCCAAGAGATCACCGTTTTTCCGAAACAGTGGCGCGCTGCCCTTGCCGATGTAGAGATTGGCCGCTCAGAGATTCGCTACCGCCATGATGCCCAGGATGGCACGGTGAAGCTGCTGTTGGCTTTAGCCGATGGTGAAACCATTGAAACGGTAGGCATTCCCAGTAGCGATCGCCTGACGGTCTGCGTATCTTCCCAAGTCGGCTGCCCAATGGCCTGTGATTTTTGTGCCACCGGTAAAGGGGGGTACCGCCGCAATCTGGCCTGCCACGAAATCCTGGATCAGGTGCTCACGATCCAAAGTGAAATGGGGCGCCGCGTCAGCCATGTGGTCTTTATGGGCATGGGCGAACCCCTGCTCAATTTACCTGCTGTTCTCCAGGCGATCACCTGTCTCAATCGCGATATTGGCATTGGTCAGCGGCACATCACCATTTCCACTGTGGGCATTCCCCAACAAATTCAGCGACTGGCACAGCACCAATTGCAAACCACCCTTGCAGTCAGCCTCCATGCCCCCAACCAAGCCCTACGAGAGCAACTCATTCCCAGTGCCAAGCACTATCCCCTCAGCCAGTTAATTGCCGACTGTCGTGCCTATGTCCAACAAACCGGTCGCCGCATTACGTTTGAATATACCGTTCTGGCGGGGGTCAACGATCGCCCCCAGCACGCCGAGGAGCTGGCGCAGCTATTGCGGGGCTTCCAAAGCCATGTCAACCTGATTCCCTACAATCCCATTGCTGAGGCAGCCTATCAACGTCCCACGGATCAGCACCTGCGGCAATTTCTCAGCCAACTGCAGGCTCTAGGGGTTACTGCCAGCATTCGGCGATCGCGGGGTCTGGATCGGCAAGCCGCCTGTGGCCAATTGCGCCAAGCCCAACTCATTGCCTGAACATTTTTTGCTATCGTAATATTCTAATTTCCTGTAATTCCTTTCACATTATTGAATGAAGCCAGAGCTTTGGTTCGTTGCTCCCATTAGCGCGATCGCCCTCGGTGGTATTGCCACCCTGATTCAACCCCAACAACCCTTAGCAGCCCTTTTAGGGAGTGGCATTGGTGCCCTTGCAGCGGCTCCCCTCATTGAAAAGAACCAACGCCGGAGCGATCGCCTGCTTCAAGAGATTCACACCTTCCTCGCATCTTCCCCAGAGACGACAGAACTCAAGACACTTCTCCTGCAAGAACTCGAGCAACAACGCCGACAGCTCACTGACCTTGAACAGCACCTACACGAAACCCTGCGTCCGATTCGCAACGAGCTAGCCCAGCCACTAGAAACCCTCAAGGACAATTTAAGAGACACTTCGCCCCTGAGTGCCCAGCAACTAGAGCCATTGATTGAAGCCATTCACGCCCAGAGTGCGGCTTTGCAAACCATTCAGACCCTACTCCAAAGACCCCAACCCCCCGCAAATACCCTAAAAACCGCAGTTCTCTACGACATTGAGAACTTAGTCTTTAACCAAGGGCAGCGATTAGACCCCGCCAAAGTCAATGAGCTGGTGTCCCTAGACAAAATTCTGGAGTCAATTAAAAGCACCATTGATCTGGGGGAAATTGCCATCAAGCGCGCCTATGGCAACTGGCAAAACAAAACGCTTCAAGCCCTTAACGATCAACTCAAGCGCTCACAGATTCAACCGGTTTCTGTCTATGGCCACAATCGGGATCAACGCAATGCTGCTGACATTCAGCTTGCCCTCGATGCCATTGACCTGATTCACCACTATCCTGACATCAACACCTTCGTTCTGATCTCTGGTGATGGTGGATTTGGCTCCATTGCCCTGCGCCTGCGCGACTACGGTAAAACTGTGATTGGCTGTGCCTATTGGAATGCGGCTAGTCTTAGCTTTCAGAAGGTTTGTCACCAATTTATTTTCCTTGAGAATCCCTTCATTGATTCCCCCCCCACAACCAATGGGAGAAACGGCACCCCTTTTCTTGGTCAATCCAATCCAGCTAAGACGACGAGTCAGGCTTCACCTTTATTGGCTTCTCCCTTACCCATTGAGCCGTTGAACTATGATCAAATTCCTGTGAGTGCTATCGGCCAACGGGAAACCGAAAAACTCCTGGAACTGTTGTCTTACTATACTAGCGATCCAGCAAAATCCCAGGAACTCGTCGACGGCATTATTTTTGATACTGTCTTTTTGGATATCAAATCGGTACTTCCCCAACTGGACCCATTGCGGTTTGGTTTCCTCAAGCCCTCCGGCTGGGTGGCTTATCTAGCTGATCAGCATCAGTTACCGATTTGTGTTGCAGTGAATAGTCAATTGGGCAAAGCGGTTCTCTGTTGGCGAAATAAACTCCCCGAGCACTGCACAGTTCATACCCATGAGCCCCAGAGTATCCACACCGTCTCGATTTATCGCGCCATTTTTGCCCATGACGTGGCAGGAGATCCCCTCTTAACTAACGTGGGACACTGGTTAATCGCTCATCGCCCCCGCAATATGGCCTCGAGAAAAATGACTAACGCCATTTTTGAGCAGATGTCCACGGAGGGGCAGTCAATGAGTGAGACGGGAATTAAGCGGGCGATCGCCAACTATGTCAAAGCCGGTATTCTCACGCGCACATTATCTGCCAGTGGTGACACCCTTACCCTCAACCCCGCCGTCAAGGACTTTTCTAGTTTGGTTATCGAGTTCCAAACTCGTTTTCGCCAAGCTGTGGAAGAGCGCCTCAGCAGGATTGGCGAGACGATCAATGAGCAGGTCTTTGCTCAAGCGGTTCCCCTGCAGCCGCTGCAACTGCCGACAAAAAGTTCAGAGAAGGCACCAGACCCTCCGTCCTAGGATGCATTGGGGGGTTCAATATGACTTGGCAACTCTAAACAATACCCAGCGCCATAAACCGTTTTAATATAGCGAGGATTGCGGGGATCGGGTTCCAGTTTGGTGCGCAGGTGACGCACATGGACGCGGATGGTTTCAATGTCATCATCGGGGTCATAGCCCCAGACTTCCTTAAGGATTTCACTGGGAGAAACGGTTTGGCCGTGGCGTTGCAGCAGACAGTGGAGGAGTTCAAACTCAAGGCGCGTCAGCTTAATGATTTTGCCAAACCAAGAGACCTCAAATCGTTCGGGCACCAGTGTCAATGGACCATAGCTGAGAATTTCTCGGTGGCCTGCCGTGGCAGGAATGCGATCGGCCCGTCGCAAGAGGGCGCGTACCCGTGCCAGCATTTCCTCCAATTCAAAGGGTTTGGTGAGATAGTCATCGGCACCGGCATTAAACCCCTCCACCTTGTTATGGGTTTGGCTGAGGGCCGTCAGCATCAAAATCGGAATATCTTGGGTACGCGGATCGCGTCGCAGGCGTTGGCAAATGGTGAAGCCATCGACTTGGGGCAACATCAGGTCAAGGAGAATCAGGTCGGGAGACAGTTGCACAGCGAGGGCTTGCCCTTGCATCCCATCTAAGGACTTTGTGACCTCGTAGCCCGCCATTTGCAGGTTAATTGCCAAAACGTCAGCGATCGCAGGGTCATCATCAATGATTAAGATGCGGGGCTTCATAGGATGAACGGTACTCAATCCTCATGGGCGGCGGACTACCGCTTCTGAGAGAATTATAAACATCGCTGCAAAAACCTTAAGAGTTTGTTGGGTTTCTTTAGATTTTCTCAATATTTGCGACTAGTCTAGGGAGATAGACCTTTTCTTCCTAAAATTGGAGTATACCCAGCACATAAACATCAGTTTGTACAGTGCTGATGGGTCACTGAACCCTCTAAAATTGGCCTAGACCACTTTCTAATCAGCCCTTGGTGCAGTTTGAAACCCAGTTTAGGGCGCTATACGCGGAGCAACCCAAACTGGAGGTATGTTCATCCTGCAAGCTTTATGCGCTCTTGAGCGGATTTTCCACAAACCTAGGCTATACTTTGGGAATGCAACTTTTGGGCAGAAACGATGACCCTGTCCTGACTTTTGCGAACTGCTCACTCACTGCAATGCTGTGGTTTGGATCGAATATGCTGGCTCCCATTCTTGTGGCACAAGCCGCTCTAGCAACTCCACCCCAACATTCATCCACGGTCATACAGGAGTATTCGCCTCGCTCAAATGTTGTTGTTCAAGCCAATGCCGTACCCCTCAAGGTCCTACCCCCTGAAGTCCCTTCCCTACCGTCTGGAACGGCCTACGTCACCCCCCCCCACTTTGCCTACTTTCCCCAAGACATTCGTCCACTCCCCGGCCAATTAGACGATGTGCCCGTCTTTAACAGCAACAGTCCCGAGATGGTGCGCTCGGAGGGGATTCTCCTCTCGACGTTTCCACCCCAAGGGAAATGGCAACCAGCAGCTCACCTGAACTATCCCCTAGAGGGGCGCTTTGATGTTTTTGCCCACCACATTACCCAATCCAATCGGGCTGTGAGTACGCCAACCCTCTATCTAGGGCTACTGGCCTACAACCCAACGGATCGCTATGTCACGGTGAGATTTCATCAAGCCGCTAGTTTTTTAAGTACCCCAGATGCCCCTTTCCGCGATTTGCCCGCCATGGTTGATAACCCCACGGGCTTTGTTTTTTCAGGGCCTGGGAGTCGAGTCACCAACCAAGTGCTGCGGGGAGTACGCCAGACCTTCTTTCCCTCACAGGTCACGATTCCCCCTTACGAGGCGCGGATGCTGGCTAATCTGCCGCTGCCGTTGCCCACTCAATTTCCCAATGCGGTACTCAATCGTGCTCGTGCAGAGTTTATCCTCAATGCCGATAGCTCATTTGGCCCCAAGTTGCCCTTAATCCCCGATACGAGTCCGTTTGGTGATGTCTCCTCCTCCAATGGCCGCTCAACCCTGATGTACTTAGAAAGCAGTGGCCCGATTTATCTGGCACAAATGTCAATGTTTGCTCGCATGAACGAGCAGGGTACTGAACGGGCACCCACCCTAGAGGAATGGTGGGCAATGCTCCATCGGGGTCAACTGGTTACCCCCCGCGACATTCCACCCACTCCCCCCAACAGTAGTCAGTTTGGTCGCTTCTTCTATGGCCGCGTGGCCGGTGTCAGCCGAGGCTCTCGCTGGCAAGCCACCCTCACCGATAGCCAAACCCATGGACAAGCTTTAACCATTCCTGCACCGGGGCGAGCCATCTCCTATGGGATTAGTACGCTCCACCGCGGCACCCTTGGCACCGGTCAAATTCAAAGTGCACCCATGTTGGTACGCTATCCAGACACTGCCTACTATGCCCACGGCAATTACGGCGTTCACTATAGTTTGACCTTGCCCTTGGTCAACAATAGCCATCAGTTGCAGTCCGTAGTCCTAACGCTGCAAACGCCTATCAAGCAAGATCACCGCAGTGTTGTCCTCAAATTTTTGGAACCGCCAGCCCCCGAAGTCTTTTTCCGAGGAACGGTGCGCCTCCGCTTCACAGATGATTTAGGACAGATGCAAGAGCGCTATGTTCATTTAGTACAGCGGCGGGGTCAGCGGGGAGAACCGTTAGTAACGTTAAATATGCGTCCAGGTGAAAAAAGGAATGTTACTGTAGATCTACTCTATCCGCCCGATGCAACCCCACCCCAAGTGCTGACAGTGGCGACCTTACTTGGCCCTAGCTATGAGAACACCACTCAAGTGCCCGCCGCTGCTAATTCTCTCTCCCTCACACCTACACCCTAGGAGTCACCACGGTGGACAGTCGCCTGATCCTGATCGGGGATGTGCATGGTCACTACGAGGGTCTGTGCCGTTTGCTGGATCTCGTTTCACCCACAGGGAGCGATCGCCTCTACTTCCTTGGTGACCTGGTGGATCGAGGCCCCAAGAGTGCCGCCGTAGTTGAATTGGTGCGACAGCGTGGCTATGGTGCCGTACGGGGTAACCATGAGGATATGATGCTTCTCACCTTTGAGGGCAAACAAATCAATCCGCCACGACTTTTAGTTTGGTCCCAAAGTGGTGGGGATAAGACTCTTGCCAGCTATACGTCCACAGAGTTGCTTTGGGAACACTTGGATTGGCTGCAGACAGTGCCCCTCTATCAAGATTTAGGGAATGTGTTTATTGCCCATGCGGGGCTGAATCCGGCACTGCCCCTAGAACAGCAAACTCATCAAGAGTGTTGCTGGATTCGCGAGTCCTTTTTAGCTCACCCTAGCCCCTACTTTACGGATAAAACCATTGTGATCGGACACACCATTACCTTTACGTTTCCCAGTGTTCAAGCAGGACAAATTGTGCGGGGTGCCGGTTGGCTAGACATTGAAACCGGTGCTTACCATCAGCGCAGTGGCTACCTGACCGCCCTCGACTGGACCAATCAATGGGTCTATCAAGTGAATGTGCTCTACGGCGGTACTCGCCAGGGGGAACTGGACAGATTTCTCATCGATTTGGCAGAGTTGTCTTGGAGCAGGGGCTAGCGTGGGTGCCACGCGGACCACAAAAGACATACAATGCCGATGTTAATGGCAATATCTGCCACATTAAAGACGGGAAATTGAATCCAGCGAAAATCCAAGAAGTCAACCACCTCACCCGTGAGAAAGCGATCAATGCCATTGCCCAAGGCGCCACCCAGTAAACAACCATAGCCCACCTGCTGCCAGCGATCTAACCGCGGACCTAGAATTGCCCAAGTGATCAGCCCCAAGCTGACAATGAGAGACAGCCAGCGCAACCAGATGCTGCCATTGGCAAAGAGGCTAAAGGCTGCCCCAGTATTCGTAACGTAGGTAATGTGAAAGACACCGGGAATAATCGGCGTTGTTTGCGGCGGCACTGTGAGGGCATAGGTGGCCACAATCCATGCTTTGGTCAGGCGATCGCTAGCTAAGGCGAGGCCAGCAACCCACCAAAAGAGGGAGTTTTTGATCTTGAAGTGTCTACTGCTCATCCCACAGAGCTCAGGGCAGCCACAGAGACTCGTGCTGCCACCTGTTGGGCGATCGCCCGCAGCGCTTGAGCAGCAGCAGACTGCGGATCCGCAATTAGAATCGGTTGACCCAAATCCCCCCCTTCCCGCACGGGCAATTCCAAGGGTATCTGTCCCAAAAGCGGCACACCCATTTCCGCTGCCAAGGCTTCGCCACCGCCACTGCCAAAAATGTCATAGCGACGATTGGGCAGATCAGGGGGAATAAAGTAGCTCATATTTTCCACTAACCCCAGGACCGTTACCCCCAACTGCTGAAACATCCGCAATCCCCGCCGCGCATCCCCAAGGGCAACGGGTTGGGGCGTGGTGACGATCACCACACCTGCCATGGGCACCGCTTGAGCCAGGGTGAGTTGGGCATCCCCAGTGCCGGGGGGTAAATCCACAATCAGATAGTCCAATGCACCCCAATCACTTTGGTAGAGAAATTGGCGAATAATGCCATTGAGCATGGGACCGCGCCAAATGACTGGCTGATCGCGATCAATCAGGAAGGCCATGGAGACCACTTTCAAGCCGTGGGCCACTGGGGGTACCAGAAGATCGCCTCCTGCTTCCTTGCGCACTTCGACAATGGCCTCCTCTAGCCCCAGCATTGTGGGGACATTGGGGCCATAGATATCCGCATCAATCATGCCGACGGTAGCCCCCGCTTGGGCAAGGGCCAGAGCTAGATTCACAGCAACGGTGCTTTTGCCAACCCCCCCTTTACCACTGGAGACGGCAATAATGTTTTTGACCCCCGGTACATCGGTACGGTCGGGCAAGCTTTTTTGCTGGGGCGTTTCAGCGGTTACTGCCACTTGCACATCCATTACCCCCGGCAGGGTAAAGACGGCCTTTTTGCAATCTTCGACAATGAACTCCCGGAGGGGGCAGGCGGGGGTTGTCAGCACCAGGGTAAAACGAACCGTGCCATCCTCAATGGCAACATCGCGGATCATGTTCAACTCCACCAGCGATCGCCGCAGTTCCGGATCTTCAACGGGGCGCAGTACTGCTAAAACAGATTCAACGGTTAGGGGGGCACTCATGGGGTAATGAATCACTGACCTCTACGGAGTAGCTTAGATAGCGATCGTAGCATGTTGGGCAAATTCCCCCCGTCACCAACAGCAGCGATACCCCTGCACTGCTAACAAATCAACCCTCTGAAAACAGCTAAAGTCACCGTGGGCGAGAATCACTTCCCCCAGGCGATATTTCTAGAAAAGGGCGGTATTCTGGAAAGTAGGAGCCATTTATAAGCGATTTGGGATCAGAAGGATTGCAACGTTGACTCACTCCACCCTCCACCAACCGGATACAGCCACTGGCCAAGGCCTGCAACGCCAACTCATTGTCATTCTCGATTTTGGGTCGCAATACTCGGAACTGATTGCCCGCCGTATTCGTGAGACCCAAGTCTATTCCGAGGTCATTTCCTATCGCACCACTGCTGAGCAACTCGCCCAATTGGCACCCAAGGGCATTATTCTCTCCGGTGGCCCCAACTCTGTCTATGACGAAAATGCCCCCCAATGCGATCCAGAGATTTGGAACCTGGGGATTCCCATTCTTGGGGTGTGCTACGGCATGCAACTGATGGTGCAACAGTTGGGGGGAACGGTAGAGCGAGCGATCGCCGGCGAGTATGGCAAGGCGGCGCTTTTTATTGATGACCCCACAGATCTGCTCACCAATGTCGAGCAGGAAACAATTATGTGGATGAGTCATGGCGATAGTGTCACCGAGTTGCCCCCCGGTTTTCGTGTCTTGGCGCATACCGACAATACGCCAATAGCAGCGATCGCCCATCCCGAGCGGAAACTCTATGGAGTTCAGTTTCACCCAGAGGTGGTGCATTCTGTGGGGGGCATTGCCCTGATCCGCAACTTTGTCTATCACATTTGCGATTGCGAACCCACTTGGACAACTGCTGCCTTTGTTGAAGAGGCCATCCGGGAAGTGCGAGCCAAAGTGGGGGACAAACGGGTCCTCCTTGCCCTGTCGGGGGGGGTAGATTCATCGACGCTGGCCTTTTTGCTCCACCGTGCCATTGGCGATCAGCTCACCTGTATGTTTATTGACCAAGGGTTTATGCGCAAAGGGGAGCCCGAGCGACTCCTCAAGCTCTTTCAGGAGCAGTTTCACATCAAGGTGGAGTACGTCAATGCCCGCGATCGCTTCCTTGCCCAACTGGTGGGGGTCACCGATCCTGAAGAAAAGCGCAAACGCATTGGCCATGAATTTATCCGCGTTTTCGAAGAAGAATCACAGCGGCTAGGTCCCTTCGACTACTTAGCGCAGGGAACCCTTTATCCCGATGTCATTGAATCTGCGAATACCAACATTGACCCCCAAACGGGTGAGCGCGTAGCGGTGAAAATTAAGAGCCACCACAATGTTGGCGGCCTGCCGGAGAACTTGCGTTTTAAGCTGGTGGAACCCCTACGCAAGCTCTTTAAGGATGAAGTGCGCCAAGTGGGGCGATCCCTGGGGCTACCCGAAGAAATTGTGCAGCGGCATCCCTTTCCCGGTCCCGGTTTAGCAATTCGGATTCTGGGGGAAGTGACCCCGGAACGTCTAGAGATTCTACGGGATGCGGATCTGATTGTGCGGCAGGAAATTAACCGCGCCCAGATGTATCACGAGCTTTGGCAAGCCTTTGCGGTACTACTGCCGATTCGCACCGTGGGGGTCATGGGGGATCAGCGCACCTACGCTTATCCAGTGGTGCTGCGATTTGTCACCAGCGAAGATGGCATGACCGCGGACTGGGCACGGGTTCCCTACGACCTTCTGGAGCGAATTTCCAACCGCATTGTCAACGAAGTGCCGGGGGTGAATCGGGTGGTCTATGACATTACCTCCAAGCCGCCGGGAACCATTGAGTGGGAGTAACCTTACCCCTAAAAGTGGAGTTCTTAGCCCTTGTTGAAACTGTTGACCAACTAGGGAGAGCCTGAGAGGGTCGCACATGCCCCTGGCTTTAGACATGGGGATACCCATACCCTCTGACAAAGGTATTAGGCTTTTATTGTAACTTCAGTGATGCCCATGTCATACGTTGTCCGAAAATGGGCGGCTGGACGGGTGTGGCAAATGTTGAGCTACAAAGCTCAGAAGTTGGCAATGAAAACGACCCTGCAAAATGAAGCATACACCTCGCAAGAATGCCCGGTTTGCCTACACCGTCAGAAGGTGAAGGGTAAAAACTACCATTGCACCAATTGTGGGTTCAAATACCACAGGGACGGGGTAGGCAGCATCAACATCCGCAGAAAGTATCTGAACTTGGGTTCAGTCGTTGGGGTTATGGCTCCCCCCTTTGGAGTGCCTTTTAAGCCACATATCCAGCGTAGTCCTGTCCCGGGCGTTAGCGTCGGGCAGTGAAAAGAATCCCCCACCTTTAAGTGTGGGGAGAAAGTCAAGGCATCGAGTGCCTCCCGGTTCAACGGCATGATCCGCTGGTCCGCAAGGTTGCGGGCGGCAGAGTCGGCGCTCGATGGCCCATTGAACGCTACCTGGCATTGCCCCCACCTTAGCACTCCAGTATCATCAGTCTATCAAAAAAAAGTTGTACTCGACCACTTTCTGGTCGGTTTGGCAAGAGAGGAGGCTGGTCACAGGGGCGAACCATCGCGGCGAGGGAGGGGGCAGCGCGTTCAGTGAGTCATGGCATTGTTCATGGTATATTGTACACGATGGTAGGTTGTACATGTTGTCACTACGGCATGTTGATTTACATTGGATTTAGGTGCTGATTGATCTTAGAGTGGTAGTCAATTTGCCAGCAGGGGGAGCGATCGGTTTAACTGGGAGAGATGGTGGTGGGAGTGATGTGGCATGAATACCAAATGGACGCTGGCCCTTAGCTTCAGTGTAGGTGTGTGGCTGCCCCTAGGGGCAATGGCGCAATCGAGTCCACCCCAGTGGCAAATTGAAGCTCGGCCAGCAACTCACCCAACCTTTGACGTGGCACCAACGGCGGAAACTCCCCCCCAGTGGCAAGCTGTTCCTGAACCCAGTGGCGATCGCCCGTGGCAGCCAGCGGCTCCAGAGGAATTAGCGCAACCCATTTTGCCTCCCGTGGCTGAGCAGGCACCGAGACCGGTCATTGCCGAAGAACCCCAGTATCGCATTCCCCCCTTAATGCGTCCGCCCACCCGTCTCTTTAACTTGGAGACAGCCAATATCTTGCCCGAGCAAACCCTTGAACTGCGGGGGGGAATTCGCAACTATGATCCCGAAGTGGCTGGCGGCGGCGGCGGTCTGCAAATTTTCTACGGCTCCATTGACTATGCAATCAATGATCGTTTGCAAGTGAGCTTTAGTGGCAATTACTACGATGACCCCTTGGGACGCTTGGTGAATGGGCTACAACCTGACCTTCAGTTTGGGGCGATCGCCGGCGGTTTCAAATATCAAGTACATCGTGGCCAAAACCTCTCCCTAGCCGTGGCTGGCTCCCTAGAAGCGGTGCGGGTGCGATCGAGTAATTTTCTGTTTACGCCCGCGGCGGCACCCACAGGAACATGGACTGTGGCTGCTTCACTCCAAGCCCCCCTTACCTACACCTTCAATCCCCAGTTACAGTGGCACTTGACACCAAACCTCACCTACTTTCCCGACACCCTTAACGGAGGGGCACACTTCTACGGCACCAACGTCAACTTTGGCACCGGCATCAGTTGGCAACCCCATCCTCGCTTTAACCTCTTTGCCGATGTGAATATGCCGGTGGGGCCTGGGGGCAATGCCGTGCGCAGTAGTAATGGCGCGATCGTCAACCTGCCTGTGTGGAGTGCTGGTGTGCGTTTCCTCGTGAACCCCTCAGTGAGTATTGATCTGGCAGCAACCAACGCCTTTGGGATAACACCTGCAAGTCGTACCTTGGCTTTTTTGCCCGGTGCCGATCAAGTGGGCATCATGGCGGGATTAAGCTATACCCCCAATATGGGACCTGATTTTGCTCCTCCTTTTCTGCCCAGTTTTCGCAGTGGGCCGCGGCAACCTCTCACGGATCGCGATCGCCAACTGCTCCTCAATGGTCTGACTCTTACGTCCCCCAGTACCCTCGATCCGGGTATGCTGTACCTGCGGGGTAATAGCGGCAGCACAGGAACCGGTTTTCAGGTGGGCTTTGGGCTGGCCTACGACGCCCAATTTGCTGTTGCGATTGAAGAGTGGGAACGCGGTGAAACCCTTATCGAAAACAGCAACTACAGCGGTAACTTGCAGTTGGGCCTAGCAGCTAAGTTGCGCTTCCTCGATCAAGCTCAAGGGGATCCCTTTTCTTTGGCCTTTCAAGGCTCATTTAATCGTGGCATTCAGCAGGGAGGGGGTACTAGTCGTTCCCTAGGGGGTTTGGAACTGGCCTTTATGTATGAACCAACTCAGAATGTGGCACTGCTCCTGAATCCCAAGTTGGGGATTTTTACTCCCGCTCAAAAAGTGGTGGGTGGCGTTGGGATCGGCCTCAATGTTGAGGTTATCCGCAACCTCCAATTTATTGCCGAAGCCACACCTGTCTATGGGCAAACAGGTGTTTACAGTGCGGGATTGCGCTATGTCGTGCCCCAGTGGGGTCTGGGAATTGATCTCTATGGCTCAACGGCAGTCGGCAGCAGTATTCCCAATTCAGGCCTCGTCGGTCAGGAGTCGCCAGGGGTAGGGGTCAATCTCCATTGGTTATTTGGCGGATCACGGCAGTAAGATAACTAGAGCCAGTACCCTTCACATCCTCCCCTGTCTCAGGGACGGTCATTCTCAGCCTGAGGACACAGGATATAGCTATTTCGACAGGGAGTGACACATTAGAAAGAGAAATAAATTACAGTCATGCATATTCTCAAAGAACGTGAGGGATGGCTTGGACTGACGAGAATGCGTTTTCTCCTATGGCCGGCAAGGTAATAAAATCAGTGAAGCCACTCAAATTTTCCAGGTGAGTCGCGCCACTATCCATCACCAGCTAAGGGGGACAACTGAGCGCCCACCCTTGTTCCCCATCGTTCTTGGAAACTCGATTGGCAGGCCTTAGCGGCAGACGTTGCAGTCCATTCCGATGCGGGTTTAATCAGTGCGCTGAAGCGAGCGCGGATCTATGCACGGTCAAAGAGTTCTACTCATGAAGTGATTTGCCATTATCTGAACAACGTCTGATTCTTTACCGCAATAGCTATAAAAGCTGGTGTACTGATCCACCAGCCTCCAGGGGCGTCTTAGACTAGCTCATCAGTCCATCAGGACGGCATCATCCTACTGCCTAGCTGCCATAGATTCCCTTCTCATTCCGTTGGAAGAGGCGCTTGATGTGTTCCCAAGCCTTAATCAGGGCATTTTTTTCATCATTGGACTCCTTCAGCGCCTCATTATAGGCTGTGACAAATTGAGACTGCGCTGCCTCCGAGAGATCTGCGCGCACCTCTGGGGAAATGTCCTCTGGACCAGACAACTGCCCCTCAGGTTGACGCGGAATTTGCATCTCCGTGATTGCCGCCTCTTGACCACCAGCGGATTGCAATAGGAGAAAGATCTCCCCTGCTTTTTCCTCAGGGACTTCTACAACTAGCAAAAATTCACCCGCCTGTACCCGCATTTGGTAAATGGCCGCTTTGTCCTGGGGCATGCCTAGGGAGATCAGCGCCGATCCTAGCCCAGCTCCTAGGGCACCGTAGAGGGCGCCACTTGTAGCCCCCAACAGAGCAGCAGCCAACGGTCCAGCAGCAGCAACAACCCCAATAAAGGGAATGAAAAGAACACCAACCCCCGTCAACAGACTCAGCAGTGAACCAAAGATAGAGCCGTAGAGTGCGCCAGTGGTGACGCCATCTAAAATAATATCTTTCTTAGTAATAAATCCACTAATACGGGCTTCAGACTGAAAATTGCGACCAATGATAGAGATATTTTCTTTAGGGACACCGCGATTTAAAAGCCGTTCGATCGCTTCTTTGACTTTGGCCTCCTCCTGGAACGTGGCGGAGACACATTTAGTTGCTGGTTGGGTAAAGGCAGTACTCATAGAGTATTTTCTCCATCGGAACTTGCCCCCAGTATAGATAGGCGTCAATCCCGTTGACACCGAACCTCCGTGGGGAAAAAGCAGAACACTGTCCCCCCTTGACTAATCGCGGGCAAGGTTTTCAAAGCGGGTGTATTGGGGGTCAAAGAGCAGCTTCACTGTGCCCACAGGGCCATTGCGGTGTTTGGCAATCAGGAGTTCACAAATCCCGCGATCGGGGGTGTCGGGGTTGTAATATTCATCGCGGTACAGCAGAATGACGAGGTCAGCATCCTGTTCAATCGATCCCGATTCCCGCAGGTCTGACATTAAGGGACGCTTGTTTTGCCGCGATTCTACACTGCGGCTGAGTTGGGAGAGAGCAATGACGGGGACATTGAGTTCCCGCGCCAGTCCTTTGAGAGAGCGGGTAATTTTGGAGAGTTCTTGAACCCGGCCTTCGCTGGTTTCTTCACCGCCCATCAGTTGTAGGTAGTCAATCAAAATAAGGCCGAGGCCGTTGGGATGCTCGGCGTGGAGCCGGCGGGCAGTAGAGCGAATTTGTCCAAGGGTGGGGTTAGGAGTGTCGTCAATGTAGATGGGCAGTTGCGAGAGAATCCCGAGCGCCCGACTTAGGGGTTCCCACTGGTGTTGGCTAATGCGCCCCGCCCGTAAATAGTTGGTGTCAATGCGAGCTTCACTGGCGAGGAGGCGTTGAACCAGTTGCTCCTTCGACATTTCAAGGCTGTAGATGGCCACCGCCAGATTGTGAATTTCAGCAATGCGACGGGCAATTTGCAGGGCGATCGCTGTCTTACCCATTGAAGGACGACCCGCAATAATAATCAAATCCGATCGCTGGAAGCCTTGGGTGATGTTGTCCAGATCATAAAAATTGCAGAATAGACCTGGCTGAATATTGCCCTCCACCCGCTTGTCCAATTCTGTAAACGTATGGATAAGAATCTCATTAGTGTGGGTCAACCCCTGCTGAATCCGATCCTGAGTCACGCTAAAGATTTGTTGCTCGGCCTGATCCAAGATCACATCCAACGGGAGGCTGTTATCATAGCCCAGCTTCACCACATGGGTGCCGGCTTCAATCAGCTTCCGGCGCAGGTATTTTTCCTTGACCAAAAGAGCGTAGCGATCAATATTGATGGCACTGACGGTGCGCTCCACCAGTTCTGCCAGCTTCCTGTGCCCCCCAACTCGCTCCAATAACCCCTGATCCTGTAGCCAGGCGGTCACACACAGCAGATCCGTGGGATTGCTGCGACTATGGAGGGAAACCGCTGCCCGATAGATCTCGCGGTGGGCACTGAGGTAAAAGGCCTCAACTGGCAAAATATCCACCACACGGTTGATGGCTTCCGGATCTAAGAGAATACCCCCCAAGATCCACTCTTCCGCCTCGAGGTTCTGGGGGGGAATCAGTTGGCTATCGGGCTGAAAACTTGGCTCCTGAACCATCAGGGAAGCTAGCCCTAATCGGCAACAACTTGGATATTGAGCTTGACAGTCACTTCGGGGTGGAGTTTGATTTCAGCCGTGTAGGTGCCCAATTTGCGAATCTCAGGCAGGATCATTTCGCGGCGGTCGATGGTTTCACCCGTAATCGCCTGGATCGCATCGGCCACATCTTGGGGTGTGACGCTGCCAAAGAGCATATCTTTTTCGCCCACGGGCATCGAGATGGTAATGGTCGCCAGTTTTTCGAGGGTCGCTTTTTGTTTTTCAGCAATGCTTTTGAGTGCGGCGAGCCGCTGCCGTTCTTTTTCTTGGAGCCGCTCTACGCGCCGTAGGGCACTGGGGGTTGCTGGCTCGGCAATCCCTCTTGGGAACAGGTAATTACGGGCATAGCCGGGGGCGACTTCGACGACTTGACCCATTCGCCCGAGTTTATTAACGGTTTCATTCAAGACAACTTGCACCCGCTTTGCCATGGGTATCCTCTTTCATTGAACTGGATGGGTTAACAGCAAGCGTCAGCGCTGGTGGCTACGGCTGTTATTTTAGGACAAATAACTATTCTATACCCTCTAGGGCGCGAACAGCTACGCTGTGGGACGCGATCGCAATAAAAAAGGGCAGAACGCTGTTCCACCCTTGTACCGAGTTTGTTCAAACGTTAAGGATTGACTTAGAGGGGATGGAAGAGCAAGTCGGGGTAGAAGCGATTAAACTCAATCAAAATCCCGGCGGTAATCGTCATCCAAATGGCAGCTAGCACGGGGGCGGTGGAAAGATAGGTCAAAAAGTGCTTCATGGTACGTCGTCCTTATGACAATCAACAAACAGCAAAGCTAGCGAGGGGAAACAGTGATTTCGTTATCTTTGGCGGTGAGTTCGCCCGATGCCAGCTCCTTGAGGGCGGCCAAAGGCCAAGCAAAACCCGTGAGCATACATTTGATGGCAAGGGGAACATCAATAATGATTTCTTTTTCATTGGCTTCGCCGCTGTTGCGCACGGCAATCAAGTAGGCGCGGCCCACCCAGCCAATCCAGCCAGCGATGTACAGGAAGAGCACACTGGGAATGAGAAAATCACCGGCACGGCTGAGACGACCATCGACAACCAGGTGGGGCAAACCATCTTCGCCACAGAGGGCTTGGCTGTAGCGCTCAAACCGTTTTTGGCCAGAAGCAGGATCAGCGGTGGTATTCACAGCAGCCGCAGCACGTTTTTGAAAGGCAGGAGAATCTTTGCAAGGGACGAGTCCTGCCACATCAGCGGAGGCTAGGGGGGTAAAACCTAGCCACAGGGTCAAGACAAGGAGTAGGGCTAAGAATCGACGCATGGAGTGTTGTCCTCAAATGCAGACAGGTCAAAGTGCATTCACGGAGAGAGTCATCCCTCCCAAAACTGCCCTCATTTTAGCGGATGGGCTTCAACCCAACCCTAGGGGAAAGGTTAATAATTTTTACGAGGGCAAATAGTGACTAATGCTTTCTCTGGCGATCGCTCTATGCTTGATCAGTGCTACCGCAAAGACAGCATCGATTGAGCCGGACAACGTTCCTTTGCTAGACTGGATCTATATTGGACTTCACCCTGCAACATCTACACGTCCGTGGCACTGGGGGGATAGCTAACCCACTGTGATTTGTCAACGATGAAAAGTGTTTTTCCTATTTCGCCCCCCATGGATACTGACCTGACGTTTAACTTGCCCGATCAAAAAATCCTAGAAACCTTACCTTCCCAACAATTAGTGGCGATTATTTTGCGTCAGCAGCAAATTATTAACCAACTGCGCCATACCCTTTCACAGATTCGCGGCGTTCCTGAGGTCCTTCACCCGGAGGCTCCACCCCCCTCAGAACCCCATCTGGCACTGGTGAGCGAGGACACGGTTTGTTATTTTCCCTTAACGGGGGGGAACTGCTGGACCATTGGCCGCAGTGAAGATAATTCAATTGTGCTCAGCGATCGCTGGATGTCACGGAACCATGCCATGATTCAGCGCATGGGACGGGGGGAATTTTATCTCATTGATCTTGGCAGTCGCAATGGCACGTTTGTCAATGGTCGCCGCGTCAGCATTCCCATTGCCCTGCACAATGGCGATCGTATTACCTTTGGCCAAACAGAATTGGACTTTTTTAATGAACCCTTCGCCCCCCTGTTTTCCGAAAATGCCACTCTGTCTTTGCCACAATCCGAAGGCTCCGCCACGGCGCTTCTCCATGTCCGCCGCCTATTGACAGTTTTGGTCGTGGATATTCGTGACTTTACGCAGCTGACGCGACAACTCGAAGAGGAACTACTGTCAGAACTCATTGGGACGTGGTTTCATCGCGCAGGTGAGATTATCCGTCAATACGGCAGTTGGGTCGATAAGTACATTGGTGATGCGGTGATGGCAGTTTGGATCCACGAAAGCGAGGAGATTGGCTATCAAGAAATTTGCCACACCCTCTCTGCCTTAGAGGATTTACGGCTGATGACGGGAGAACTGCACCAGCAATATCCCTTGCCGTGGCCATTGCGCATTGGTTCTGGCTTGAATACGGGCTATGCAATGGTGGGCAATACCGGGAGTGGCGATCGCCCAGACTATACTGCTTTGGGAGATACCGTTAATGCTGCTTTTCGCCTTGAGAGTGCCACCAAAACCATTGCCGCTGATTTGGCCATGGGAGCAACCACTTACCACTACCTTGTGCACTCTTGCCCAACCCCTGTCCCATTTCGACCTCAAGTCCTGAATCTCAAGGGCTATGAAGCTCCTGTACCTGCCTACGTGGGCACGTTTGATGACCTGCATTCCTTCCTTGCCCAAGCCCTCAAAAGCAGAGACACCCTACATTAAACACCTTGAAAAAGGCGATGAAGGGACGGCCTCCCTCTGATATGATTGAATCACCTGTAGGGGGCAGCCTAACTCTATTGTGGGCATAATGCCTCAGTTTTCTCTGTCATCCTGCTGGTGATCGGCTACCGCCGCCTGCGCTTGCTGTGCGATGTGGTCAGTTCTTTGCTTTGACTCTTAATGAACCGCTGTTTTTGTAATGACCTGTGAGATTTGGGAGGTAAAGGAATTATGCAACGTTTGGGCCGCTGGCTAGCACTGGCTTACTTTGTGGGCGTTAGCCTGTTGGGCTGGATCAACTGGAGTGCCCCAACCTTGGCAGCAACTGCATCCACCGAGGAAGAACTGGTCAATGTGGTAGATGAGAAACTCGGCACTGCCTATGGTGAAAAAATTGACCTCAACAATACCAATATTGCCGCCTTTATTCAATACCGGGGGCTATACCCAACCCTAGCGAAATTAATCGTTAAAAATGCTCCGTACGAATCTGTTGAAGATGTCCTCAACATTCCCGGCCTGACGGAGCGGCAAAAGCAAATTTTGCGGGAAAATTTGGAGCACTTTACCGTGACTGAGGTGGAAACAGCTCTTGTTGAGGGTGGCGATCGCTACAATAATGGGCTATACAAGTAGTCAGCCTCGTTAGCAATATTAGGGATAATCTTCTTTTGGGTTAGCGTTGACTCCCGCAACTTCTGGATTTGATGTCTTAATCATTGGCAGTGGTGCTGCGGGTCTCAGTGCTGCCCTTGCTCTTCCTGCCACCTATCGCATTGGCCTGATCACAAAAACCGATCTCCAGCAATCCGCCAGCGGCTGGGCACAGGGGGGTATGGCTGCGGCCATTGATCCTACGGATTCTCCCTTGCTCCATGCCCAGGATACCCTTGCTGCGGGAGCTGGTCTTTGTGATCCAGTGAGTGTCCAGTTTTTGGTTGAGCAGGCACCAGCGCAGGTGGAGCGCCTGTTGGCGATGGGAGTTGCCTTTGATCGTGCGGGCGATCGCCCGGCTCTGACCCTCGAAGCTGCCCATTCTCGTCCTCGAGTACTCCATGCCGCTGATACCACCGGACAAGCCCTAATTACGACACTGCTCAAACAGGTCACTGCTGCACCCCATATCACGCTTTTGCCCAATAGCTTTGTCTTGGATCTGTGGCTAGAGTCGGGGCGATGCTGTGGGGTGTGTCTGTTGCATCAGGGACAGCTTCAGTGGCTGCGCTCGGGGGCGGTCATTCTCGCTACGGGGGGTGGCGGTCAAGTTTTTGCCCAAACTACCAATCCCCCCCTCAGTACTGGCGATGGTGTGGCAATGGCCTGGCGAGCCGGTGCCCAGATTCGCGATGTCGAGTTTTTTCAGTTTCATCCCACTGCCCTAGCCGTCGAGGGGGCACCGCGATTTCTTATCAGTGAAGCAGTACGGGGTGAAGGGGCCCATTTAATCGACAACACAGGTCATCGCTTTCTGACGGATTACCATCCTGCTGGCGAGCTTGCTCCACGGGATATTGTCAGCCGTGCCATTTACCGTCACCTTCAGCACACCCCTGCCCCCCATGTCTGGCTAGACCTACGACCCATTGCCCGCGATCGCCTGCACTACCGCTTTCCGAAAATCATCGCCGTCTGTCGGCAGTGGGGCATTGACGTTGAGCAGCAACCCATTCCGGTGTCTCCCGCAGCCCATTACTGGATGGGGGGAGTCGTCACCGATTTACAGGCCAAAACCAGCCTTCCCGGCCTCTATGCCGTTGGCGAAGTCGCTAGTACTGGTGTCCATGGTGCCAATCGCCTAGCCAGTAACTCCCTTTTGGAATGTTTTGTCTTTTCAGCTCAACTTGCTTATCTGGAACCTCAGCCCCATCCCTTGGCAGTGTCCCCTGCTGGCCAGAAATCCCTGGAAATTGAGCCCGTGAGCTTTCGTCAGTGGCGCCAAGACTTGCGGGAACTCCTGTGGCAAAGTGCGGGGATTTGTCGCGATGCTCCCACGCTAATGGCTGCGCTTTCCCAAGTGAAGGAATGGCGCCAAGAATTGCTGGTTCATCCAGTCGCGATCGCCTTCCATGAACTCGGCCCCAACTACTGTTATACCCTCAGCAATCAAGCCGTGCAGGACACTCTTTGGGAATGGGGCGAGCTACGCAATCTCTTGGATATTGCCTATTTAATTCTCAAAAGTGCCCTCTTTCGTGAGGAAAGCCGCGGTGGTCACTATCGCCAAGACTACCCCCAACCCGATCCTAACTGGCAAATGCACACCCTGATTTCGGGAGAACACTGGCAAAAAGCAGCGATTCAAGGACTTCAGAGTAAACTATAGTTGCTATAGATTCCAAAAATTTTTTGCGGTGATCTCTCCCTATGATGCAGTCACGGCGTGTGCAGGAAAGTTTGGTGGGCCTGGTCATTCTTGCGGGCTTAGCTACATTGGGGGTTGGCCTCCTCTGGTTGCGGGGCAACCTTGCCGGTGCCAATAGCTACACCCTTGAGGTGGAATTGGACACAGCACCGGGCTTAGCAGTGGGAACACAGGTGCGCTATCGAGGCGTCCAGGTGGGACGAGTCACGGCCATTGGTTTTGATGCCAATGGTGTCCAAGTGAGTGTGCGCATCAATAATGTGTTGATTCCCCGTAGAGCTGTACCGGAGATTCGCCAGTCGGGCTTTATTGGTCAAGCCTTCTTGGACTTTACCCCCAAGGAGCGAGTACCGGAGATTCCCGAAGGGGTCACCGCCTTTGCTCCCAAGTGCCAACCAGAGTTGGTTTACTGTAATGGCGATCGCGTGACCGGGGTGCGCACTGCCAGCTTAGAAGATTTGGTGCGAGCCGCAACTCGTTTTACCACTGCCCTTGAAGAATCAGGCCTGATCAACAACGCCAACACCCTCATTTTGGGGGCAACCCGCATCGTTAACCGTGCTGATCAATCCCTGACGAAGGTCACCACTGCCCTCGATAGCTTCAATGCCCTCAGTAATCAAGCCCGTGCTGAACTACGGAACTTTGGCATCGCCGCGCAAGCAGTTACTCGTGCAGCCAACCAAATCAGTGAAATCGTTGAAGTCAACCGCAACACCATTAACTCTAGTTTGCGCAACATTGACAGTGCTGCTCGAGAGCTGAGAACCACACTCAAAGCACTGCACCCCCTGACGAATCAACTGGAGCAGGGGGAATTGCTAGCGAATTTGGATGCCCTAATTAAAAATGGCGCCGAAGCAGCCGCCAATCTCAATAAAGTCTCTGGGGCCCTAAGCAGTCCTCTCATTATGCTGTCGATCGCCCAAACCTTAGACGCCGCGCGCGCCACATTCATCAATGCCCAAAAACTCACCAATGACCTTCTCAAACTGACCAGCGATCCCTCCTTTCAGTCCGATTTACGACGCTTAATTCAAATCCTCAGGCGCCTGCTGGCCTCAAGCCAGGATCTTGAGCAGCAATTCTTGGCACTCCATGCCACTTCCCTAGGGGAGGCTCATGAACCTATGCCCGCAATTTCTGCTCCCACTGCGGCTGCAAAACCCACTAAGGAAGAGGAACCAGAACCCTAGGCTAGCTGGCAATGGGAAGATTTCTAGGAGGAAGCGGGTCCGCTCTGCTTATCATAGACCTAAGAATAAATGCACAGAGCCTAAATTTTTCAGGAAGCCATTGAGGATAGAACTGACCATGGAGAATGCCTTACCCGCCATTTATCTCAGTGTATTGATTGTTTTACTGGGCGTCTCGGCTTGGTTTGTGGTCAAACAAATTCTTAAAACCCGCCGCATTGAGTCTAGCTTGACACGCCTCCAACGCAAGCTCAAGCAGGAACCGGGCACTACCCAAGAATACTTTGAGCTAGGCAGCATTTACCTCACTAAGAAACTGGCCAGTCAAGCAATTCCCCTATTTCAAAAGGCCCTGAAGGCGGCTGAAAGTGAAGGCGAAACCCCTCTTGCCCCCATCTACAATGCCCTTGGCTATGCCTACTTCATGCAGGAGCAGTACGATTTGGCGATTCGCCAGTACAAAGAGGCCCTCAAACATCAACCAGACTATGTGACTGCAGCTAACAATCTTGGTCACGCCTATGAGAAGAAGAACCTCCCCCAACCAGCCCTTGAAGCCTATCAGCACACACTGAAATATGACCCCAACAACGCGATCGCCCAACGGCGGGTGAATTCCCTGAAAAAACGGCTCAGTGGTGCGGCGGCTTGAGGATACCGCTGCTTAGCAACAAAAAACTGGCTAGGAGATTTCCCAACCAGTTCTCAATTCACAATCTCTATTGATCTGGGTAAGCTAGCCCTCGGCTTAGGCCTCTCCTTCAATGTAAAGAAACAGGAGCCCCATCACTACCGTGGGCATGAGCCAACAGACCACGGGAATAAAAATCCAAGGCAAAAAGGATGCAGCATAAGATCCCATCATAATCAGCGGTTCTCCTTCTGGATGATCAAACGTCAAGAGTGACCAAGGCTCTAGTTAAACAAGCCAGTCATGATGCCATCGACAACAGAAAAGTTTTCGAGGAGGAAGAAGGCCACAAAGGCACTCCCCATGGCACCCACGAAGAAGCCAGCCGTAAACTGACTCCAACCTTCACTGGTTTTCAGGGGATCGCTGCTGCTGCCACCCTTTTGAAAACTGACTAGACCATAGGCCGCTAAGCAGGCTGTCGCCACAAGAATAAGCGCGATTCCAGAAATGAGACCACCTAAGTTGGCCACATCAGAGTCCCGCAGTGGACCGAGCTTGACCCAAGGACCAATGAGGAAGTAACCATGGGCCATCCCCACTTCCAAGCCCCGCAGGATCGGGGAGAGGCCTTGACGATAGGCGGGTAGGTTACCAATAAACGTCTTCACTAGGCCAGAGTCAGAAATGGGGGTTGACAAGTGCCCCACAAAGGGATCGCCATTATATGGCTTAACCAGTTCTTCTGCCATGATTTTTATTTCCCTAGCATTCCGTCATGTCCGCGCACAGGCACAGACCTAAGTGGTTATTCTAGGCAAGGGCGGGCGATCGCGCGAGAGAGAGCGTGCTTCTCTTCAAGAAAGTTCATGTATCGCAACATCCCCTTACGCCGCCCTGCCCCCAATCTTGGGTTAGTAGGTGGGTACGCTGGGGTCGACTTCCTGACTCCAAGCGTTGATGCCCCCTTTGATATTGATTCCCTCAATGCCAGCCTCTTTGAGGATGCCCAACGCTTTGGCAGAGCGTCCCCCCATCTTGCAGTGCACCAAAAGGCGATGGCCATTCAGCAGACTGCGGATTTTCTCCACGCCCGGGCCGTTTTCAATTTCCGATAGGGGAACCAGGACAGAACCGGGAATCCTGGCAATTTCGTACTCATTGGGGTTGCGCACATCCACAAGGACGTAATCTTGGGCACCACTATCCATAAGGGCTTTGAGTTCCTGCACAGTCATTTCTGGAATTTCTGCCATTTGGGCGGCCTCCTGTGCCTTAGCTTGGCGAATACCACAGAATTCTTCGTAGTCAATCAGCTTGTCAATCACTGGCCGTTCGGGGTTGGGGCGCAGCTTGAGTTCACGGAATTTCATCTCTAAAGCATTGAAGAGCAAAAGGCGGCCACTAAGGGTGGTGCCTTTGCCAAGAATGATTTTAATCGTCTCTGTGGCCTGGATGACACCAATAATACCCGGTAAAATGCCAAGAACGCCCCCTTCAGCACAGGAGGGTACCAGACCCGGCGGCGGGGGTTCCGGGTAGAGATCGCGGTAGTTGGGGCCGCCTTCATAGTTAAAGACGGTGGCCTGGCCTTCAAAGCGAAAGATGGAGCCATAGACATTGGGCTTATTCAGAAGCACACAGGCATCGTTCACCAAGTAGCGGGTGGGGAAGTTATCGGTGCCATCCACCACAATGTCGTAGTCCGCCATAATCTCAAGGGCATTGGCGGCGCTCAAGCGAGTGTCGTACAGATCGACTTGGCAGTAGGGATTGATCTCAAGGATGCGGTGCTTGGCCGATTCAATTTTGGGCTTGCCCACCCAAGAGGTGCCGTGGATCACCTGCCGTTGCAAATTCGAACTATCCACCACATCAAAATCGACAATGCCAAGGCGACCAACACCCGCAGCGGCAAGATAAAGCAGCAGCGGTGATCCCAATCCACCTGTGCCAATGCAAAGCACGCTGGCAGCTTTGAGGCGTTTTTGACCCTCAACACCCACCTCCGGCAAAATCAGATGGCGGGAATAGCGTTCATAGTCGTCTTTCGTTAGTTGAATCGTAGACAGGTCTGGATTTAGCATGGTAGCCCTTCATAAGAAATGCCGCTGATCTGACCTGACCAGCAAAGGTGAGGGGATGTTTTTATTGTACTGAGGGGTGAGACTTGCGATCGCTGAGGGTTTCAATTGTCAAGACTTGGGGTGGTGTCGCATCCGGTGGATAGAGCATGGTGAACTGGATCCAACGGGTTTCTTTGGGTTGGAGCCGGAGGCGCAGCAAATCCTCTCCCTGTTCCCCTTGGCGTTGCACCAGATGAATGATCCGACTTTGGGGGGTGCTTTGATCATCGCGGAAGCGCAAGCGGATGCTGCCTCGGAAAAAGATGCGGTTGGGCGGCTCAGCAAAAAACCGCAGCCCAGGGGCAGGTGCATCGAACTTGATGGGGGTTTGGAGGGCAAGGCGAACGGTCTGGGGGCGATCGCGAGTGTTTTGCAGGGGCAGCACTAAATCATATTCAACCCCATAGTTGCCGTGGGCTGCATGGGCGGTATCGGGATAGCGCACCACCAAGGGAGCAGCTTGAATTTGCCCAGTACCTAGGCGCCCTCCGATTAAGGAACTAATGGGATAGGAAACGGCGCTCCCTGCGGCGGGAATGGGAATGGGTTGTTGTTGGGGATTGTGCCAGCGGGAGCCAAGGGCCACGCCGGCGACTCGACCATAGATGATGTGGCCCCCTTGATGGGGGGGGGTGGGGGCGCGATCGCGGGGAGTGACCAGTTCCCCTGTCATTAGGGTCTGCTGCCATTGCTCTAGGGTCGGCGTTTCATTGCCAAAGCGGGCTAAACTGGCAAGGTAAATGTTGCCACTGCTGCGGGCGCGAATCAGCAGCGAACGGCCATTGAGGGGTGGGTCTAGCCCCTTAACAGGAATCGGTAAATTGGCCATCAGGGCATAACTGCGGGGGGGAATGACGATTTGTGCTGGCCAGCCCGGTTGCCGCCGTTGTCGCAAAATCTCTAGCATGACGCGATCGCCCGGACCGGCAAAAACTTGGCCTAGATCATTAGCCTGCTGACTGGGTAGGGGGCGGAAGGGAGCATCGGGTTGACTCAGGTAACTGGCGGCATAGATCAGGTTCACTGTTACCGCTTCAGCACTGGGGTTGTAGGCGAGAATCCCTAGGTAGAGGGTGGTGAGATCCTGCGGGTCAAGGGGCTGAGCAATATGGTGGGCAAAGATATCAAAGCGATCGCGAAAGGCAAAGTTCAAGTGGGCCTTGGGGGTCCCTTTGCCCTCGGGTGGAAAGGTAGAAAGAAGAATGCCCGGTCGCTGCACCACCTCTGGGCTATTGCTATTAAACACAGGCACCTGATCGAGGGCCCCCGGTAAAGGGAGGACTTTTTGGGGTTTTTCAATCGTTGCCGGCGCCTGAGACAACACTGGAGACAGGGCAACCAGTGCCGCGCAGCTCCCCCACCACCAACGGAAATCAATCGCCATCACCAAGACCTAGTAGCTAATTTGCAGCGTTACACTCGCCTCCACCTGCAATTCCCCAGAGACGACAGGGGTGCTATCAGCCATCGTTGCTGCGCGAACGCTGAAGAGTTTTGGAGGAGGTGCCGCCTGACCAATTTGAATGCTCACCACTTGCCGCGGTTGGAGATTGAGGGCACTCAGCACTGCTTGGGCTTGGCTTTGGGCATCTTGGGTTGCCCGCTGCAGGGCAGTGCGTTGGGCAGCGGCAATGGTGGCCTCTGGGGCCGTAAAGCTAAGATTGTCAATCGTGGTTGCGCCAGCTTGCACAGCAGCGTCAAGGAGTGGCCCCACGCGATCGCTGGCAATGCGAAAACTCACGGTATTGCGCCCGATATAGCCCACCAGTATCCGCCGATTGTTGGTGTATTCATAATTTGGACTGAGACTCAGCCCCGTGGTTTGCAGTTGACTGACCTCCCGTGCCCGCAAAACCGCCAAAATCGCATTGGCTCGCCGCGCCACCTCCTGCTGTACCTCCTGGGCCGTACGACCTTGAACTTCGACCCCAAGGCTCACTTGGGCAAGGGTTGCTGAAATGGCTTCTGTCCCTCGACCTATGACCGTCAGGGTACGTTGGGCCTCTTGACTCACGGCGGGTCCCTCAGCAACCACCACAGATGCCCCCACAAGAAAAGCGACAAGACCGAGGGTATAAAAAGGCCTCAACGGATGTTTCATAGCAGCAGACAAACTAAGCTAAAACGTCATGAACCTTGTTTCTCTCGAGACCGCCTCTACCTGGGATTCTGTTCCCCTTTAGGTGCGAATCCTATGAATCTTAATAAAACTTGGTGCCTTGAGGGCTTTGGGCAGGAATGTCACCCAGGATCAAAATTTTATCGCCCTTGCTGACCAGCTGGCGCTCTTTGAGTTGGTTTTTGGCCACGGCAAGCATTCCTGCAAAGGTTATAGGGAGCGTTTCCAAAAGCATCGGCTTCACGCCCCAAAGCCAATTCATCCAGTGATACACCCGCGGGCGATCGGTAAAGGCGACAATCAGCGGTTTCACCCGTTCCCCAGAGGCAGTAGTTGCGGTCTAACTTGTTTCTTTGACATACTCACCGCCCTAAAGTGCGATGATTCTTGACGCTTCACTGGGTGATGCTACCGAAGTAGTCTTACTCCCCCTCTGCGTCCATTTATAGTCGTGGCAATGCCCTATCCCGACTTTCTCTATGTTTCTTGCGGCATTTTCGTCTCTATCGTGCTCTGCGCCGCAGTTTATGCATACAACAGAGCGAACGGATAGATCGATTTTGCCCCATTTAAAACCGCATTTTGAGCAAGTCTGACTGGTTGGCTCCCATCGGTCGATAACAATAAACTCACGGTTTAGTTTGTTGCACTTAGCCTCAACTAAAACCCTGAATTCTCGCCAACCTTGCAAGCTAATTGCTCTAGCGAGTTTGCGGTTCTTCACCATTCCAGAGACATTCAAGTCTTCCAGCGCGATCACTTGGTTCTCGATAACCACGCGGGTAGACAATTTATGCAAGAAATCCCTGCGAATGTCTGAAATCCGACCATGAAGCTTAGCGATTTGCAGTCTTGTTTTCTCCCGCCGTTTGCTTCCTTTAACTTGACGGGCCAGTTTGCGTTGTTTTCGCCTGATCTTTTTGTCTAGCTTGGAATAATCAGGGCCATTAATCTTTTCGCCCGTACTTAAAGTAGCAAACGCTTTAATTCCCAAATCAATGCCGATAGAAGGGTTAGTTGCAGGTTGATGAACTGGATCGATCTCGACCACAAAACTGAGAAAATATCGATTTGCAGCATCTTTAATCACCGTAACTGAGCTTGGTTCAGAAGGAAGCTTTCTTGACCAAATTGGTCTGACGTTACCAATCTTCGCCAGATAAACTTCTTCGCCTTTAATTGAAAACCCATAGGTAGTAAATCTGGCTGATTGTCTTTCTGTCTTCTTTTTAAATCTAGGAGGGTTGATCTTCTTGCCTTTTCGCCTACCTTTAATTGAATCGAAGAAGTTTTTATAGGCAACTCCTAAATCGGCAACGGACTGCTGTAACGGGACATTAGAAACATCAGACAACCATTGCCGCTCTGGTGTTTTCTTCCCTTGGGTAATTACCAGCTTTTGCAATTCACTAGTTTTTGGCAATTTATCAGATTTCTTGCATATTTCCAGTGCATCGTTCCATACCACACGGACACACCCAAACAACTGAGCTAGGTGTTCTCGTTGTTGGTCTGTGGGATAGAAACGATACCTATATCTAGCTTTCATTGGTCGTGCTATAATTGGTCTGTAGCTAGATTATAGGTTGGTCTACAGGCAATGTCAAGTCATCTTCGTAAAGGGAGACACAGTGTTACGGACCTAAAGATTCATTTGGTATGCGTGACTAAGTATCGCCGGCCAGTCCTTAGCGCTGAGGGATTAGAGCTGATCGAGAAATCGTTTCGAGAAGTCGCCAAGAAGATGGATTTTCAGATTCTTGAATTTAACGGCGAAGAAGATCATGTCCATGCGCTAATCGAGTACCCTCCTAAACTTTCTGTTTCGCAGATTGTAAATGCGCTTAAAGGTGTATCTAGTCGTCGATATGGAAAAGCTGCACTACCAAAACCCCATGAAGAATCACTTTGGAGCCCTAGTTATTTTGCGGCATCTGTTGGAGGAGCACTGTTAGAGGTGCTTAAGGAATACATTAGAAATCAAAAAAAGCCGTCCTAAAAGGACGGGGCTTGTATCCCATTTCATTGGTCAAGCAGGCGATCGCCCGCAGATCGAGGATTTGAGTAATAGGGGTTCAGGCTTCACCCAGGGCATGGGTCTCATCATTGCGCTAGGCGGGCATAGGGTCAAACCCAAGGTGCGGCTCCACGTCTACTGCAATTCGCGCCAGCATCTTCACCGCCTGCACAGGAAAGGCAGCCACCGCGGATTCGCCCGACAACATCGCTACAAAGCATAGGAGTGGGGGATACCTTAATACTCTGCTCAATCTTAAGCATCGGTCAAGGAATTCAGGGGTGTTGTGGCTTGCATTCCCTATTAACTTTTATGGCCACAGGGATGTGGCTATAATTTGCCTCGTGGAGATCACTGCCGGAGGCCGCAATGGCACGCCCCCTGACCCCCGACAATCAAACACTCAATCGTGCTTGGACTTGGCAAGATGGCCTGATGATTTTGGCCTTGATTGCCCTGATCTTTTGGATTGTCAACACAGCGGCTCAGTTTACAGGACGCTATGACCCCACAATCACTATTGAGCTGAGTCCGGCGGTCTTGCCAAGTTACACTGCTCAAACGCTGCTGCGGATGCTCATTGCCTACATGATTTCCCTGGTCTTTAGCATCCTCTACTCCTATATCGCCTACTACAACCGCACTGCTGAAAAAATCCTGCTGCCCCTGCTGGATATTCTGCAATCGATTCCGGTGCTGTCATTTTTGCCGGGGGTGGTGCTGGCCCTCATTGCGCTCTTTCCGGGGAGTCGTATGGGCGTAGAATTGGCAGCCATTATCCTCATCTACACGGGGATGGCTTGGAACATGACGTTTAGCTTTTACCAGTCTTTGATTAGTGTGCCCCAGGAGCTGCGGGAGGTAGCAAAAATTTATCGCTTGGGATGGTGGCAGCGGGTGTGGACGTTGGATTTGCCCGCGGGAGCCATTGGCCTGATCTGGAATAGTGTGATGTCGGTGGCGGGCGGCTGGTTTTTCCTGATGGCGATTGAGTCCTTTACCATTGGCGAGAAAACGTTTACATTGCCAGGCTTAGGTTCCTATCTGGCGACAGCGGCCAACGAACAGGATTATGCGGCTTTGATCTACGGCTTGGCAGTTCTCATTGGCGTCATCATCACCATTGATATTTTGGTGTGGCGTCCCCTGATTGCCTGGGGCGAAAAATTCAAGATGGAAATGGTCGAGGCGGAGAATGTGCCTAAATCCTTCCTTCTTGATTTTCTACGGCGATCGCCCACGTTGCGAGCTTTCCACCAACAGATCTTTGCCCCCGTCTGGGAACGACTGGATGAGCAGTTGCGCCCCAAACACCCCCGTCAATCTCTTGCCCCCCGGAATGGCCAAGGCCACTGGCGGATCACCCCCATCATTTTGCTGATTTCTGCTGTGGTCGTGGGTTGGGGGGCGATCGCCTTTGTGCAGCAAATGTTCAAGGTGAGTTGGCAACAATGGCAGCAAATTACTCTGGGGGCGGTACTGACAACCCTTAGGGTAATGACGGCCCTCCTTCTCTCGCTACTGTGGACGGTGCCTGTAGGGGTGGCGATCGGTCGCAATCCGCGTGCTGCGCAAGTGTTGCAACCCATTGTTCAAATTGCGGCATCGGTGCCGGCCACGGCGCTATTTCCAGTCTTGCTGTTGGCCCTGGCCAATGTGGGTGGGGGCTTGGAGATTGGATCTGTGGCGCTGATGATGCTGGGCACAATGTGGTACATCCTCTTTAATGTGATTGCCGGAGCCCAGGCCATTCCCACAGAATTATTCGAAGCAGCGGTGGTCTATCAACTCCCTTGGTGGCAGCGGTGGCGCACTCTCATTTTGCCCGGAATTTTTCCCTATTTGATGACGGGCATCATTACCGCTGTGGGGGGCGCTTGGAACGCCAGCATCGTCAGTGAATATGTGGAATTTCAGAACCAAACGGAGCAAACCCTTGGCTTGGGGGCCCTCATTTCCGAGGCTAGCGTTCGGGGAGATTTTCCTCTACTGATGGCAGCAACAGCGGTGATGTCGTTATTGGTGGTTTTGACCAACCGCTTGGTTTGGCGACCCCTCTACCGCTTGGCGGAAACAAAATATCAACTGTTGTAAGCAACTGCTGTGGGCGCAGATGATGCGGGTCATTGGCTTGATGAGCGGAACCTCTGTGGATGGCATTGACGCGGTCTTGGTGGAGCTATGGGGGGGCGATCGCGACCTGCAGGTAACGGTGTTGAATTTTTGTACCGTGCCCTATCCAGACGCCCTGCGGCAGCGTATTCTTGAGGTTTGTGGTGCAAAATCCTTAACCCTGGCTGAGTTGGCGGCCTTGGATGAGGCAATCGCCGAGGCCTTCGCCCATGCGGCGCAAAGGGTTCAACGGGGCTATCCACGGGCAGATCTCATTGGCTCCCATGGTCAAACGGTCTTTCATCGCCCCCCCGTAGGCGATCGCCTAGGCTACAGCCTACAACTGGGACGGGGGGATTGGATTGCTTGGCGTACAGGCATGACCACCATTGCCAACTTTCGCGCTCAGGATATTGCCCTGGGTGGTCAAGGGGCGCCCCTTGTGCCGCGGGTGGATTGGTGTCTTTTGGGTCATGCCACGGAAGTCCGCTGTGTGCAAAACATCGGTGGGATCGGCAATGTCACCTACTTGCCCGCTCAGCTCGAGGATCCTGAGGGGAAAGGGGTCATGGGCTGGGATACAGGTCCCGGCAATATGCTGCTTGATCTGGCGGTAACGGAGTTATCGGGGAGTGAATTGACCTATGATCCTGATGGCACATGGGCACGACAGGGCAAAATTAGCGAGCCCCTAGTGGAGCACTGGCTGCAGGACCCCTTCTTTCACCAGCCGCCGCCAAAATCCACTGGGCGGGAATACTTTGGTCTGCCCTTTTGGCAACGCTGCCGTACGGATGCCACTGGTTTGGCACCTGCGGATCTTCTAGCCACGCTAACGGAATTTACAGCTCGCAGTATCGTTGAGAGCTATCGCCAATTTTTGCCCCAATGGCCACAGCGCATCTTCCTATGTGGCGGCGGTGCCCACAATTCTTTTCTCAGGGAGCGGCTGCAGGTGCATTTAGGAGACCTTCCCGTGGAAACCACTGCTGCGGCGGGGATTGCAGTGGATGCAAAGGAGGCGATCGCCTTCGCAATTTTGGCCTACTGGCATGAGTTGGGCTTGCCAGGGAATTTGCCCCAGGTTACGGGGGCACGCCAGGCGGTTCCCTTAGGTCAACGTTGGCTAGGACAGCGATGAAACCAACATTTCCGGCGATTGTCACCACTGCTGAAATGCAGGCAATTGAGGGAGCAATGTTTAATGGCGGCCTCCCCATTCCTGCCCTGATGGAAAAGGTGGGGCAGCGATTGAGTCACTATCTGCAGGCGCATTTCCCAACCTCCCAGTATCCCCGCGTGGCCGTCTTGGCAGGCCCCGGTCACAACGGCGGTGATGCCTTGGTGGTGGCGCGGGAACTATGGCACCGCGGCTATCAGGTCAAACTCTGGCAGCCCTTTGAGCGGCTGAAGCCCCTGACGGCGGATCATGCCCGCTATGCTCGCTTTCTCGGTCTGCCCTTTGTGGAGCGGGTGGAGGCGTTGCAGGAAGTTGACGTGATTGTGGATGGTCTCTTTGGTTTTGGCCTAGAGCGGGAACTGACGGGTGAACTGGCCCATGCCATTGATGAGATTAACACTTGGCCGCAACCGCGGGTGAGCATCGATGTCCCCTCGGGGCTCCACAGTGATACGGGGGCAGTGTTAGGCACTGCAATTCGGGCCGATCGCACCCTCTGTTTAGGACTCTGGAAGCGGGGGCTACTGGTGGAGGAGGCCCAACCGTGGGTGGGGCAGGGGGTGTTAATCCCCTTTGATATTCCCTCGGTCGTGATTGAAACAGCCTTGGCTAGTGCGCCGCGGCGATATTGCCTGGATGATTCCTGTTGGCAAGCATTGCCCCTGTCGCGATCGCCCATTACCCACAAGTATCAGCAAGGTCAGCTTTTACTCATTGGCGGCTCTGGCCAGTTTGGGGGCAGTATTCTCCTCAGTGCCCTAGCCGCCCGCTGTACGGGTGTGGGAATGCTGGTGGTGGCGGTGCCCCAATCCCTGAAGTCCCTGGTGCTCTCACGAGTTCCCGATGCCATCGTTGTCGGCTGTCCAGAAACACCTAGGGGGGCGATCGCTCGCTTGCCCGAGGGCCTAGAGTTAGGGAAATTTTCCGCTATTGCCTGTGGGCCAGGGCTAACCCCTGAGGCAGTCTCAGTTGTGGCAACAGTGCTCAGGGCTGAGACATCCCTCGTCCTAGATGCCGATGCCCTGAACATCTTGGCGACCCTCTCCCCATGGCCACTGCCCAGTGGCACGATTTTGACCCCCCATTATGGCGAATTTCGACGGCTCTTTCCTGACCTTGTCGGCACCGCGGGCGATCGCCTCGACCAAGTGATCGCAGCCGCTCGCTGGAGCAACGCCATTGTTCTTCTCAAAGGAGCACGGACGGCCATTGCCTCTGCGAGGGGTGACCTCTGGATCAACCCCCACAGTACCCCTGCCCTGGCCCGGGGGGGCAGTGGCGATGTTCTCACTGGCCTCATAGGCGGCCTTTTGGCCCAGCAGGAAGCACTGAGAGCAACCTATGGGGGCGTTTGGTGGCATGCCCAAGCCGCCCTTGAAGCGGAACAACAGGCTACCTCCCTAGGGGTTTATCCCGAACAGTTGATTGCTCACCTGTTGCCGACACTGCGCCGCGCCCTAGCTGCCAGGGTTTAGCTTTTGAGCCAGGAGTTGATTCGCTAGCTTCGGATCGGCACGCCCGCCACTTTTTTTCATCAGTTGGCCAACAAAGAAGCCTTGAAGTTTGGTCTTGCCAGCACGGTATTGCTCCAGTTCATTGGGATGTGCCGCCAGTACCTCATCAATCATTGCCTCTAGGGTGGCAACATCAGAAATTTGGCTGAGGCCTTTGCGCTCCACCAGGGCTTTTGGCGAGCCCCCTTGGGAGAGTAATTCGGGCAAGATCTCCTTGGCAATTTTGCCACTAATGGTGCCCGCCTCAATGAGTTGGATCAACTCCGCTAATTCCGCCGGTTTCAGGGGCAGTGCCTCGATCGCCAGTTTTTGTTCCTTGAGATAGGCGGTAATATCCCCCATGATCCAGTTGGCCGCTAATTTCGGGGGTGCCCCTGCAACAACGGTTGCCTCAAAGTATTCAGCAACGGCTCGCTCATCGGTGAGAACGCGGGCATCCTGGGGTGGTAATCCCCACTCCGATTCATAGCGGCGGCGTTTTTGGGCAGGGAGTTCGGGCAGCTCAGCGCGCCATGCCGCCAATTGCTCAGCAGTGACCTCAATAGGTCCGAGATCGGGTTCAGGAAAGTAGCGGTAGTCACTGGAGCCTTCCTTGACCCGCATGGTTCGCGTTTCTTGGGTGGCCTCATCCCAGAGCCGCGTTTCTTGAACGATGGGTTCCCCCGCTTTGAGGGCAGCCACTTGTCGCTCAATTTCATAGTCAATGGCACGTTGGATGGCACTAAAGGAGTTCATGTTTTTAATCTCCACCTTGGTGCCAAAGGTGTTGCTGCCCACTGGCCGCACGGAGATATTGACATCGCAGCGCAGCGAGCCCTCCTGCATATTGCCATCACAAACCCCCAAGTAACGGAGAATGCGCCGCAGTTCTTGGGCATATTCCGCCGCCTCTTGACCGGTGCGCAAATCTGGCTCGGAGACAATCTCCACCAAGGGCACCCCGGCGCGATTCAAGTCCACTAGGGAGTAGGCGGAGCCAGACAGGCGATCGCTCCCCGCATGGACCAACTTGCCGGCATCTTCCTCCATGTGCAGGCGAGTAATGCCAATTTTTTTACGGCGGGCAGTCCCCTTGTCATCCACCAGTTCAATCTCAAGATAGCCATGGTGGGCAATGGGCAGATCGTACTGCGAGATTTGATAGTTTTTCGGCAAGTCAGGATAAAAATACTGCTTGCGATCGAACTTGCTGTAGGGGGCAATCTGACAATTGAGGGCTAAACCCGCCTTGACAGCGTACTCGAGAACCTTTTCATTCAACACAGGGAGCGTCCCCGGCAACCCCAAACACACCGGATCAATGTTGGTATTTGGGGGTGCTCCAAACTGGGTCGAGCTAGAGGAGAAAATTTTTGTTTGGGTACTGAGTTGGCAGTGAATCTCTAGGCCAATCACCGCCTCGTAGGTGAGACTAGCGGCATCTACAGGGGTGGGTTCAGGCGCCACGGTTGCTGCCTGCTGGGTTGAGGTTGATTGAGGGGATGGCGACGCTTTGGATGTTTTTGACGTTTTTGATGCTTTTGATGCTTGCCGTTGATTTGATTTTGCCTTTGCCATCAGAAACTCCACAGGGGTACCGTCACTATAAGGCAGATTAGTCAGGAATTGCGGATCGAGAGTTAGGGGCGATGATTGCGTTCCTCCATGGGCACATAGGGCTGATTGTGGGCACCCGTATAGACTTGGGTGGGACGATAAATGCGATTGGCCTCCAGTTGTTCCTTCCAGTGGGCTAGCCAACCGGCCACGCGGGCGATCGCAAACACCGGCGTAAACAAATCACTGGGAATTCCCAACCGCCGGTAGACAAGACCAGAGTAAAAGTCTACATTGGGGTAAATCCCCTTGTAACTGAGGTATTCGCCCACCACTTCCTCCAGTTTCAGGGCAATGTCGTAGTAGCGATCGCCGCCAAACTTATCAAACAACTGCTCCGCCAACTTCTGTAAAATCGTGGCGCGCGGATCCTTGACCTTATACACACGATGGCCAAACCCAGCAATTTTGATCTTGTTCTGGATACACTTTTCCACATAGGGACGGACATTCTCGACACTGCCGATTTCTTCAAGCATATTGATCACATCTTCATTGGCGCCCCCGTGGAGTGGCCCTGCCAGCGTACCCACCGCTGAAGCAACCACGGCGTAGGGGTCTGTCAACGTCGAGGCCGTCACCCGCGCCGAGAAGGTTGAGGCATTCATCGTGTGCTCCGCGTGGAGAATCAAGCAAATATCAAATACTCGCGCTGCAAATGGATCCGGCCGCCGCTCATTGAGCATATAGAGAAAATTGGCCGCATAGTCCAGTTCATCACAGGGCATGACTGGGTCATTTCCCTTGCGGATCAGTTGAAAGGCCGCCACCATCGTTGGAATTTTTGCCAAGAGGCGAATCACCGCTGCCCGAATGTACTCTGGATCCTCGAGTGCCCGCCGTGAATAGAACAATCCCAAGGCTCCCGCCGAGGCCTGCAGGGCATCCATGGGGTGGCCACTTTCGGGAAAGCATTTCATCATATCGCGAATGCGATATTTAACGCGGCGATGGTAGGTAATATCGTGCTCAAAGGCTGCTAACTCCTCCCTGTTTGGCCAGTAGCCCCAAATCAAGAGGAAGGCAGTTTCCAAAAACGTGCTTTTCTCCGCTAGTTCCTGAATCGGGACACCGCGATACTCCAGAATGCCTGCTTGGCCATCCACATAGCTAATGGCCGATTGAGCAACGGGAATACCGTCAAGACCGGGGCTAAATTCGCAAGCAACCATGCGTAGGTGTCCTTAAAACGGGCAAACTGAGTTGGAGTTGCAGTATTTATCAATTTTACGGGAGAGGGGAAAGATGTTGCTATGTTAAGGGGCCTTGCCACTTCCTTCAAGTTTTGCAACGTTTTGCTGGGCTAGGGAAAGCGCCTCGCTACGATCGCGATCGGACATTAAAACACCTTTGCCCCAGGAGTTGACGCGATGAAACTTGCCTACTGGATGTATGCAGGGCCTGCCCACATTGGTACTCTGCGCATTGCCAGTTCCTTCAAAAATGTGCATGGCATTATGCACGCGCCCCTTGGGGATGATTACTTCAACGTCATGCGCTCAATGCTTGAGCGAGAGCGCGACTTTACCCCTGTTACCGCCAGTATTGTTGATCGCCACGTCTTAGCCCGCGGCTCCCAGGAAAAAGTGGTGGACAATATCATCCGCAAAGACACTGAAGAGCACCCTGATTTAATTGTGCTCACCCCCACCTGTACCTCCAGCATTCTCCAAGAGGACTTGCAAAACTTTGTCCGGCGCGCCAGCCTTAGCACCACTGCCGATGTTCTCTTAGCGGATGTCAATCACTATCGCGTCAATGAATTACAGGCCGCCGATCGCACCCTTGAGCAAATCGTTCAGTTTTATATTGACAAAGCCCGCCGCCAAGGCACCTTAGGGACGAGCAAAACCCCCACCCCTAGCGTCAACATCATCGGCATCACCACCCTCGGCTTCCACAACCAGCACGATTGCCGCGAACTCAAGCAACTGATGGCTGACCTTGGCATTCAGGTAAATCTGGTGATTCCTGCGGCAGCCACCGTCCATGACCTGCAGCGACTCCCCCAAGCGTGGTTTAACCTTGTCCCCTATCGGGAAATTGGTGGCCTCACTGCTCAATACCTGGAAAGGGAATTTGGCCAGCCGAGCGTCCGCATTACGCCAATGGGTGTGGTAGAAACCGCCCGTTGTATCCGTGCCATTCAAGGGGTGCTCAATGCTCAGGGGGCAGGTGTTAACTACGAAGCCTTTATCGAGCAGCAAACACGGGAGGTGTCCCAAGCCGCTTGGTTCTCCCGCTCCATTGATTGCCAAAACCTCACCGGTAAAAAGGCGGTTGTTTTTGGGGACAATACCCATGCAGCAGCGATGACCAAGATTCTCAGTCGGGAAATGGGTATCCACGTTGTTTGGGCAGGCACCTACTGCAAATACGACGCCGATTGGTTCCGCGCAGAGGTGGCCGGCTTTTGTGACGAGGTACTGATTACCGATGACCACACGGTGGTTGGGGACGCGATCGCCCGCGTTGAACCTGCTGCTATCTTTGGCACGCAAATGGAACGCCATGTGGGCAAACGCCTCAACATTCCCTGTGGTGTCATTGCTGCCCCCATCCATATCCAAGACTTTCCTGTGGGCTATCGGCCTTTCCTGGGCTACGAGGGCACCAATCAACTGGTCGACCTCATCTACAACTCCTTCACTTTGGGGATGGAAGACCACCTGCTGGAAATTTTTGGTGGCCATGACACCAAAGCAGTGATTCACAAGGGACTCTCCGCCGACTCGGATTTGACATGGACAGCGGCAGGGCTAGCGGAATTGAACAAGATTCCGGGCTTTGTGCGCGGCAAGGTCAAGCGCAACACAGAAAAATTCGCTCGCGAACAGGGAATTAGCGAGATTACTGTGGAAGTCCTTTATGCTGCCAAAGAAGCCGTGGGGGCTTAAGTCCACCGTCAAACCTGCATGAACCTGACCGTTACAGCGTATAGCCGTTGGCATCTAACCACCAATTCCTATGGTATTCCTCAAACGCATCATTGCCCTTAGTTTACTGGCAGCAGGCGTTGGTTTTGGGCCGAGTGCCCTTGCCCAGCGGGTACCGCGTTTACGCCAAGGCATGAGCTATGCCGATGTTCGTCGACGTCTCATTGAGCGTGGTTGGCAACCCGTGGTCAATCCAGCAATGGTGAATCCGACAACAACGACGCCGACGGTGGCCTATCTGCTCAGTCAGGGCTATAGCGAACTGATGGGCTGCCAACTGGTGGGGGTGGATATCTGCACCTTTCAGTTTCGCAATCGCAAGGGTCATCTTTTGGAAATTGCCACCGTGAATTTGCCCATTGTTCCCGGTGGTACGGTTACCAGTTGGGCCTTGCGGAAAAATTCCCCCTAGGTAATTCTTGCGTATAATGGGGAGCCGTAGCCTTTTTCAGGAACCACAGTATGGTGTCTTCTCCCATAAAATCTGAAGCCCCTGTTCGCCACGATGTCAAAGACTTGAGCCTTGCCCCTTTAGGCCAGCAACGGATTGAATGGGCCAGTCGGGAGATGCCGGTACTGCGCCAGATTCGCGATCGCTTTGAGAAAGAAAAGCCCTTTGCAGGTATTCGCTTAGCCGCCTGCTGCCATGTGACCACAGAAACCGCTAATCTGGCGATCGCCCTCAAAGCCGGCGGTGCTGACGCAGTGCTCATTGCCAGTAATCCCCTCTCCACCCAAGACGATGTGGCCGCTAGCTTGGTAGTGAACTACGGCATTCCGGTCTTTGCTCAAAAAGGAGAAGACACCGCCACCTACATGCGCCACGTCAACATTGCCCTTGATCACCGTCCCAACATCATCATTGATGACGGCTGTGATGTGGTTGCCACCCTCGTCAAGGAGCGCCAGCACCAGATCAGCGACATTATTGGCACCACTGAAGAAACCACCACTGGCATTGTCCGCCTCAAGGCCATGTTCCGCGATGGTGTCCTCACTTTCCCTGCCATTAACGTCAACGATGCCGACACCAAACACTTCTTTGATAACCGCTATGGCACGGGTCAATCCACCCTCGATGGCATTATTCGGGCAACGAACATTCTCCTTGCCGGTAAAACCGTTGTCGTAGCTGGCTATGGCTGGTGCGGTAAAGGAACAGCTCTGCGGGCACGGGGCATGGGTGCCAATGTGATTGTGACGGAAATCGATCCCGTGCGGGCCATTGAAGCGGTCATGGATGGCTTCCGTGTCATGCCGATGCTCGACGCCGCGCCCCTTGGCGATATTTTCATTACCGTGACGGGGAATAAACACGTCATCCGCGCCGAGCACTTTGCCGTCATGAAAGATGGGGCAATGGTTGCCAACTCCGGTCACTTCGATATTGAAATTGACCTCGCCACCCTAAAAACCCTTGCCAAGCAAGTCCGCGTTGTGCGCAACTTTACCGAGGAGTATATTCTCCCCAGTGGCAAATCCATCATTGTTTTGGGGGAAGGGCGACTCATTAACCTTGCGGCGGCAGAAGGTCACCCCGCCAGTGTGATGGATATGAGCTTTGCCAACCAAGCCCTTGGCTGTGAATATCTCGTTAAAAATAAAGGCCAGTTGGCTGCCGGTATTCACCCCATTCCCGCCGCAGTGGATCAGGAAATTGCCCGCTTGAAACTGCAAGCCATGGGCATTGCCATTGACACCCTCACCCCTGAACAGGTGGAGTACATGAATTCTTGGACATCCGGTACCTAGAGGCTCCCCTCAGCCTGCAAAGGATTGGCAATGCTGAACAATCTCCTTGATCCGGTTCAGAAAGGTGGTGTATGCCGATCACTTTTCTAGTGGTTGGGATCAGGGGTTAGATTCCGCTGATTTGGCGGCTTGAGGCGAGAGGGATCGTGCAGTTGACCTTGGATGCTCAATAGTAAGAGTGTAACTGGATGGCAATCAGTTCCTTCCTAGGTTGCTTGAGTTGTTTGGGTTGTCCTGCGTTCCGGCTCAGCAAGCCCTACTGGTGCTGTCCTGCTACCGCTGCTTCCTCCATCCCACCCAATTTATTCTGAGGAAGTAAGCCGAGTTGCCAGTGCTACCAAGTTTTCCATCAAGCCAAAGGCCTCTGGCTAATGCTGGCTAATGTTAGTACTGGCGTTCCTCAAATGTCGCTTCTTGATTGCCGGTCTTGCTGCTGGCGGTCTAATTTCTTCGTTGATGAGTGCAGCCAAAATCTCAGGATGATTTGTCATGGCGCGGGCACCTAAATAACAACACCATTCATCACGGACTCATATACCTGACGATATTGCGTTGCCACTAGTTGACTAGCGAAGCATTGTTCTGCCCGTGCCCGGGCATTTTTTCTGAGCTGCGCGCGGCGCACCGAGTCTGACAGCACCCATTCAATGCCCCGCGCAAGATCCTCTGGATCAAATGGTTTGGCCAGGTAACCTGTCTCCTCGTGCTTGACGATATCTGGCAAACCACTGGTATTGAAGGCAACAACGGGGGTACCGCATGCATGCGATTCCGATGCTGTCTGCCCGAATGCTTCTTGCCGAGATGGAACTACCATTACATCAGCCGCGCTATACAATATACGCAGAGTCAGGTCATCGTGCAGATGACCGGTGTAGTGAATTGGAAAACCCAAGTCTGGGGGATTTTTCGGTCGGTGCTCGCCAAAGACTACCAACTGCAGATCGGCAACTTGACCATGAAGATGGTGAAGCGCAGCAAGCAACAGATCAAAACCCTTACGGGGATCTTTACCACCGGCAATAGCCCCAAAAAGCACTAGCGGTACATCTTGGGGAAAGCCCAGCAGCGATCGCGCGAGCTTGGCTTCCACGGGCTGCCAGCGCTCGGTATTGATTGGATTGGGGATTACGCTTACTGGCCAGTCGCGCATCAGGGCACTCTCACGCACACACTGGGCCAACCAACGGCTAGGTGTTACGATCTGCATTGGTTTTTTCCAATGCTTGCACTTGCATAACCATGTCCAGCGATTGAGATCAAATCCAGACTCATCACTGCGCTGGTTATCACGGCAATAGCCCTGCCGCCAGCGACAATCCTCAGCGTAGTGCTCAGCACCGCAGAATGCCCACATGTCATGAAGGGTCCAGACCACCGGTTTGCGTAACCGGCCAATGTCGGCAATCGACAACATCTCCCCCTGAACCCAGTGCAAATGCACTATGTCCACATCGCTTTGGTTTAAAGCTGCTACTCGACCAGAGGGAAGCAAGGCTGGCGAATGCGGGCTCGGATTTCCTGTCTTGAACACCGATTTCAACAAGAGTTGAACCATTGCCGGGCGAAGCCTGGCCAGCGCTTTCCCGAACTTTGTAGTTGGCCCCTGGACTGTCCAATCCCCAGACATCCCAACATCGACGAGAAGGGTGGAGTCTACCCCCACCTCTCGCAAGGCGTGGTGGATGCGGTAGGCCGCACGCGCCGCACCACCGATGATATCAAAATGGTTGAGGTGATAGACCTTCATGGCTTAGCTCCACGATTAAGAAGAAACAACAAAACACGCGTCATGGGCCGTGCCAGTCTACCAGGCAGAAATCTGTTATATTGCCACATTGCTATCGAATATCGTTCGACTTGACGTGCCGCTTCGAGATTTAACTCTCCCCGCCGAATGTATGCCCGTCCATATGCGACTTTATCAGATGGATCAAGCCCCATTGCTTTCATTGCCGCATCCCACGAATAACGTAAGTGGAAAGTTTGCGGTAAGTGACAAAGAATCACCGGAAAAAAACAATTTGCAATCAAGTACTTCCCACCAATGCATAGGCATTGTGCCGTATCATAAACTAGTTGCAAAGGGTCAAATACATGTTCAAAAACATCAGTGGCTACGATTACATCATACTGCTCGATAAGTTTTTTTTGATAGCGAACATTAGGAGTTTTCTCCGCTCGTGCAATAGCCAACGGATGAGGATGTGGCTCAATCACTTCAACTGTTATATCACGTAGCTTTTGTCCGATCATGCGTGCCAAGGTTCCAAAACCTCCACCGAAGTCTGCTACACGCTGCGGCGCCTGTTTCGCTACCCAATTGCTAAATTCCTCTCTGTTTGCCAAGCTTTCCAAATGCTGTTCAATAAACAAGCCATTCAACAACCAGACGGGGTGACTATAAAATGCCGAAATTCGCTCATCCATTACCTCAGGATCACAGCCGAAAATCTTCCATACATCATCGATCAAACTCCAAATCTGATCCAAATTCGGAAAACCTGAAAAGCGACTGAAAACTTCACCCAACCAATGACGCTCTTCTGCAGAAAGGAATACCAAATCATCTGGCGATATCCACTTTGTAAGTTCCATCCATTGAGCCTCCATTTGGTATGTGAAATCGCTGTCGTCGGCGCGAATCAGGCATCCAATCTTCTACGAAGAACAGCTGTTCTCGTTTGTGGAGCAAGCCAACCGATCCAGGTAAAAGGCCTAGAACAGAAAGTCGGCGGCAGCGCTGGCGCTGCGTCGTTGGACATCGAGGAATCCCACAGCTTCGAGTGCGGTCTTTAACAGATGGAAATCCTACAACCACTGATGGCGTTCACCCACTGCCGCAAAGCTGACATTCTAGGTACAAAAGGCTGCTGGTAGCGCAAAGGCACCAGAGCTGGATCCAGGCGCGTACAACATGCCCCCAGAGCACACCGATAAAACGCCGCGGACTGTAGTTTCCCTGCCGGTTTGCAATTGCAATTGCCGGCAAATCTTCCCCTGTCCGCCGACGAACATATTCAATCATCTCGCTACATCTCTCTTCTTGCAAAATAATCTGTCGATAAAACCGTCCCAACTCGCCACCCGGCTCACTGCGAACACATTGATCAATGAGTTCGAACACCACAAAATCCGCCTTGGCATGTTGTCTCGACTCGCGCCTAGCCAGGTATTCACGCACCATATTCTCAAGATCGGGCACCACCAGTCTTAGCACTCCTCCCGGTTGCAACACACGAAAGCATTCACGGAGCAACCCGCTCACCATTGCCCGTGGCACGTGCTCAAAAAAATGTGAGGAATAGACCAATGTTGCCGTGCCATCCGGCAGCGGAAGCCTTGACAGCAGATTGGCTTTACGCACTGCAGGAGAATAAGACACGTAATCCAGATTCAACCAATCGGGTGAATCGACAAAAACAGATCCACAACCAAGATTAACTTTATACATGCAGCATCACTCGCTAATCATATGCTAGAGCCTGCTTATTATTCTTCGGAGACAAGTGTAACAAGCGTAAACATCAAAGAGAATGTTCCAACTTATCAAGATTGTACAGTGGAGGTTTCTTCGCATTATACTATAAGTTTTTTGAGAATACTTTTAGACAAAATCGAGCACCATCGTCCCGTTAAAATGATAGCGCGTCACACCGCCGCTTGATTTTTAATCGAAACCATCTTTTACTCGAAACTGTCATCGAAGCAACCTGGCGAGTTTATTGAAAACACGCTTAACAAATGGTTGCTGAAAACATTTGATATAGCTGAACCTATCGGCCTGGTTATTCCTGATTACTCCCACAGGATGCACCAAAGGAAAATTCATCGGCACACGAGCCATATTGGCCAATTCGCTTGTCCCGTTCGTATGAGTAGCATCAGAACCGAAACCGATATTCGAGATCAGGTTTGTTGCTGGTAGGATGGTTAGCCGACCCTCAACCCAATTCGCAAAAGTCCACTGGTAAGCCCAACTGTTAATTTTACCGCAATATACCTGTTCAAAAATGTTTTCCCAGTAACGTGCTTCCCGTGCATTGCCCACCATATCTATTAGCCAGCCTTCGTCGCGGATGCGCGGCCATTTGGACATCGCGACGTCGTAGCTACCGACCCACCGGTCACGCCAAGTAGCCCAACCCCAGATATGGGTATATTTCGAAAAGTAATAACTATCGCGATTACGGCGGCGCCCGAACTGGAAGTTGTTGCCGCTAATCATGCCGATGCGTTGGTCGTGGCGATAGTGTTCCAGTAGTTCCTGACAAAAACGGAAAAAAGTCGGGTCGGGTAGGCAATCGTCTTCGAGAATAATAGCTTCTTCCACCTGTGCAAACACCCAGTCGATTCCGCTGGAGACGCGCTGCCTGAGACCCAAGTTTGTTTCAGAGAAATTCGTCAGCACTTCGCACTCCCAATTCACGCAATTGATGACGGCGCGCGCAGCGGCAACTTTGTCGGCCTCACCTTGCCGATCAACGCGAGGGCCATCGGCTACCACCAGTAACTTTGGTGGCTTAGCCTTGGCGATTTCGTCAAACACCCGCTTGGTTGTATCGGGCCGGTTGAAGATGATGAAGGCAACCGGCGTGGTCAGTTGAAACTCAGACATCGAAAACATCTACCAAGATAAAAGTTGACTATAGAAAGGTGGCGGTAATTTTAGGGTATGAGATTTTGCTCAGTTTCCATGCGTATTGCAACAAGCACACTGTGTAGACAACAATGCCATAGCGACTGGAAAACACTGACATCAGGCATCTTCCAAAAGAAAGCCAGGCGGAGATCGGGCATCCAGCAACTTCCTGTAAATAATATTAAATTAATTATTCTCTCCCAGAAGTGTTGAAAGATAGATTAAGAGGCTAAAAAAGAAAGAAATGTTGCGGTCTTCCCTTAGAAGAAGAAAGAATATCAACTTACTTTGCATCTTTTGCAACTGTTGTCAAGTCTATTCTCAATCGGCTCAGCCCGTGTGACTACCCTGTCCTGAACTCTCAATTGTTCTTCAAAATCTGCTTGACCTACATCCTCGACTAACGGTTAACCAGCATGAGAGCCTTATTTTATTGCTTAAATCATTCAGGAATTACAGTAGACATCTCCACTTTTTCGAAAGCCAACAAAACTCAGGACACCAGCTTATTCGAAAGGATTTACACTCATCTGATGTCTTAAGCACAAAAGAGACATCATTCTCCCAGGCCGATGATATTTCCTATCGATTCAAGTGTCATTAGCCTGACCAGTCAACTCTTGTGTTTCTATCAATATCATCGAGTGAAGTTAATTACAGGATTTATTTAACAGCGAATATTCTGGGTAAAGCGGTGATTTCTTTTGGGGGAGAGACATGACCTGACCTTTCAAGAGGAGATTCTAGGAATGATCTCTGAGAATGCTTTTGTTGTCATGGATAGAGGGTTTGCGAGTTGGAAATTTTTAGAGCAACTGAGTGAGAGGAACTGTTTATTGTTGTACGTATCAAGAATAACATGAAAATGAAGTTCAATCATCATAGATATCGAGTGGCTCAATTTTATGACGAGAATCAAACGGAGTTTTGTCTTGCGACGAATCTAAAGCATCTGAGAGATGAAGAAGTGAGTCAACTATATCGGCATCGGTGGGCGATTGAGAATCTATGGAAATTTCTGAAGATGCATTTATCCTTAGACAGACTGATTACGAAGAGCTTGAAGGAAGTGGTGAATCAGATTTATATGGTTTTAATTACATATTTAATTTTAGAGCTAGTGGATGCACCTAAATACTTTGGGAGGAAGCTATTAGATAAATTGCGATATTTTCAACTCGAACTCAGTGGTCGGTGCTCGATAGTGCATTGGCGCTTTGATTGGCAGCCAGAGCAACTCGTCACTTATAATGTTAAGTTTTGTTGCAGGATTCAACACTTCTGCCTCAAGAGATTACCTGCTGCTCAATAACAAAAGTTCACTAGACACCAAGGCGCAAAAGAGCGATCGCCCCCATTGCGAGGCCAGCACCGACTGTGGTGTTAATACCATTGACCAGTTCATTACTGAGCCAAGGGTAGCGTCCCTGAAGCGTTGCTCCCACTAGACTCTCCACAACATTGGCAAAGAAAGCAGCAAGAATGCAAATGGGAATGGTGATCGCCCCCATCAAGCCCAGACTCCAGCCTAGCAGAGCAATTACAGTTGCACCAACTAGCCCTGCTAGTGTTCCCTCTAAGCTCACGGCACCTTCAGTTCCCCGCGGCACCGCTTGCAATGTCGTGATCAGAAACGTGCGCTGGCCGTAGGCTTTGCCCACTTCACTGGCACAGGTGTCCGACAGCTTAGTACTAAAACTGGCAACAAACCCCACTAAGAATAACTGCCGCCATTGGGGAAGTAAAACCAGAAGGAGTGCGCAGACAGTACCTGTAAAAGCCGATCCCCAGACATTCTCGGGTCCACGTGCCCCTGAGCGTTTTTCCGCAATACCAGCGGCCTCTTTTTCGGCCATACCAAGGCGGGTGACGGCTGAACCGACAAGGAAATAGACCATGACAATCAGATAGCCTTGCCAGCTTAAGGTGCCCCAAATGAGCACGCCGAGGAGCCATGCATGGAAGAGTCCTGCGGGGGTGAGTAATTTTTGTCGCGTCAGAAGGGCGATCGCCCCAAGGAGAGTATTGAGCAAAACACCCATCCACCAAGGGTTCAGTAACAGGATGCCATCCACCAGAACCGCGCTCCGACTGTACTGGCAGCACCTTATCATACTTTTCAGGGATAGAGGACAGATGATGATCACTTGGCTATTGGAGCCACTGCAACACGCCTTTATGGTCAAAGCACTGGGAGTAAGCACCCTTGTGGGCTGCGTTTGTGCTGTATTGTCTTGTTTTTTGACCCTGAAAGGCTGGGCACTGATGGGGGATGCTGTGTCCCATGCGGTCTTACCTGGTGTGGTTTTGGCCTACTGGCTAGGGTTACCCTTTGCTTTGGGAGCTTTTGTCTTTGGTTTGATGGCCGTGACCCTGATTGGTTTCATTCAGCAGCAAACAAGGGTGAAGGAGGATACCGTTATTGGCTTGGTGTTTACGGGCTTTTTTGCCTTGGGGTTGGTGTTGCTCTCGAAGACCGCCAGTAGCGTTGACCTAATGCACATTCTCTTTGGGAATGTCTTGGGGATTAGCGATCGCGACCTCTGGCAAACGGTCATTGTTAGCCTCATTACATTGATCACGCTCGCCCTCCTGCATCGCGACTTCATCCTCTTTTGCTTTGACCCCACCCATGCCCGCACCATTGGCTTGAATACAACGCTGCTATACTATCTTCTGCTGGCGTTGCTGTCCCTAACCACTGTGGCGGCCCTGCAAACCGTGGGCATCATTCTCGTTGTGGCGATGCTCATTACACCGGGGGCAACCGCCTATTTGCTAAGCGATCGCTTTGGCATCATGGTACTGATTGCCCTAGCCGTGGGTGGTCTCGGCAGTTTGCTAGGCACCTACATCAGTTACTATCTGGATGCGTCAACGGGGGGCTGCATTGTTGTTCTGCAAACAGTCATTTTTTTGCTGACGATGATTTTTGCCCCCAAGCACGGTCTTTTGGCCAAAGCCCGCTCCCCCCTGAGTTAGAAGAATGATAAAGATTGTTTTGTGGGGGATTGTCGATGCCGTTGCTAGGGTTCATGATATAGTTGCCCCATATTTATCATGGGTAAAGACAGTTGCGTTATGGAGTCAGATCAACAGTGGCCTACGGAACCTGTTCCCCCTGAAGTCCCCCCGTCCTTTATTTCGGGAGAGGTAGCCATTGCATCTGGCGACAATGGTCATGGCGCACCAACCGATGTCTTAAGGAGTTATGACAAATTGGTGGAAACTTCAGCGGCACGCATCAAAGTGATTGGTGTCGGTGGTGGCGGTGGCAATGCAGTAAACCGCATGATTGCCAGTAATGTGGCGGGTGTTGAATTTTGGTGTGTCAATACTGATGCGCAGGCGATCGCCCAATCCCAAGCCCACCGCTGCCTGCAAATTGGCCAGAAACTCACCCGTGGTCTTGGCGCAGGTGGCAACCCCGCCATTGGTCAAAAGGCGGCCGAAGAATCCCGCGAAGACCTGGCTGCGGCGCTCAAGGACGCTGATTTGATTTTCATTACCTGTGGCATGGGGGGCGGCACTGGCACCGGCGCTGCCCCAATTGTGGCGGAAGTGGCCAAGGAACAGGGAGCCCTCACCGTTGCAGTGGTGACCCGCCCCTTTACCTTTGAGGGTCGTCGTCGAGCGAACCAAGCCGATGAAGGGATTGAAGCACTGCAAAGTCGCGTGGATACCCTAATCGTGATTCCCAATGACAAGATTCTCTCGGTCATCTCTGAGCAAACATCGGTTCAGGATGCGTTTCGCGTTGCTGATGATGTGCTGCGCCAAGGGGTTCAGGGGATTTCCGACATTATCAACGTGCCGGGGCTGATTAACGTGGATTTTGCCGATATTCGCTCGGTGATGGCTGATGCCGGTTCTGCCATGATGGGCATTGGTATTGCCTCTGGAAAGTCACGGGCCACTGAAGCTGCCCTCAGCGCCATTTCTTCACCTCTACTGGAGCGGTCTATCGAGGGTGCCAAGGGCGTTGTCTTTAACATTACAGGGGGCACCGATCTCAGTCTCCATGAAGTCAATGCTGCCGCAGACGTCATTTACAATGTGGCCGATGCCAACGCCAATATCATCTTTGGTGCTGTCATTGATCCGCAAATGCAGGGGGAAGTTCAAATCACCGTTATCGCCACTGGCTTTAGTGGTGAACCCATGAGCCGCACCCGTGCCACAACCAAGACAACACCCCTGACGAACCGCCCCCTAGCAACGACATCTCCCCCTCCTGAAGCGCCTGCACCAGAGGTTGAAGCCAAACCGAAGTTGGACATTCCTGAATTTCTCCAGCGACGGCGACCGACCCCCTAGGTATGCCAGGCATCCCTCCTGCAGCCGGGGGCAGTTGACCTCAAAGACCCAATTCACGAGCGATCGCTCGTAGCCCCTCGCGGTAGGAGGGATAGCGGAGTTGCACCCCTAAGGCCTGCTTGATTTTGTCATTGCGCACTCGGCGGGATTCACGCCAAAAAGATTGAGCCATTGGACTCAGATTGGCTGCCTCCAAGGGTATTGCTGGTGGTGCTGGACGACCCAAAAGACGATAGGCCTCAAGTAGCACAGGGAGCGACTCTGAGGGTTGATCATCACTCAGGTTATAGATTTCCTGTGGGGTAGGCTGTGCCAGCGATCGCTCAAGGGTTTGGACAATATCTGCCACATGGATACGGCAAAAGTAGTGCCCCGGCTTATCAATGAGTTGAACATCGCCCTTGAGAATACGAGCGATAGGATTACGCCCTTCTCCGGGGCCATAGATGCCGGGGAGGCGAAAAATGTGGGTAGGCAAATTGGCGTTAAGAAAGACTTGCTCAATCCTGACGCGGTGTTGTGAACGCAAATTTTGGGGATTGACGGGTGTCGTTTCATCTACCCAGCCCCCTTGGCGATCGCCATAGACCCCCGTTGTCGAAAGATAGCCAAACCAATGCAGATTCAGTTTTTCTAACTGAGGCAACAGTGCTAGCGCAACCGCATCCTCCCCTTGGCGATCGGGGGGAATACCATTAAGGACGTGGGTTACCCCCTCAAGGGCAGCTGGTGCTAAGGGAAGTTGCTCCCCCTGCTGCTCCCATTTAAAGGGAAAACAGGGAAGGGTGCTGAGTTCTGGCGGCGGCTCCCCCCGACGGTTGGTCATGACCACATCAATGCCTTGGGCGTGGAGCGATCGCGCCAACCAAGTTCCTGTATAACCACAACCGAGAATAAGAACCCGCATTGCCCGCTAATCTTGGCAAGAGGCTGCCGGTGCCTCCACCAACCGTACCTTCTTGGCCAAGCCCAGCAATTGCAAGAAGCGAATGGTGAGCCACGTCAGATCCAATTCCCACCACTGCAAACCATGGCGTGCCGAGTATTGATAGGCGTGGTGATTATTGTGCCAGCCCTCACCAAAGGTTAACAGAGCTACCCACCAGCAATTTGTTGAGTGATCCGTGGTTTCAAAGGTGCGATAGCCAAAGGTATGGGTGGCACTGTTGACAAGCCAAGTGGTGTGATAGACTGTTACCAGCCGCACAAAAATTCCCCAAACCACAAATGGCCAGCCCCCCCAAAGATAAAGGACAATCGCCAAGACCACCTGAATGGGAAGAAAGTACCTGTCAAGAAACCGATAGACGGGGTCATCAGCAATATCCTTGGTGAAACGGGGAATTTCTGCCTCCGCCGGCACCTCATGAAACATCCATTCAATATGGCTCCACCAAAAGCCCTTACGGGAATCGTGGTGATCATTCGGTTGATCGGAGTACAGATGGTGATGGCGGTGCAGCCCCACCCACCAAATCGGCCCCCCTTGCATTGAGAGCGTGCCGCAAAAGACCAGGAAATACTCCAGCCATTTAGGGACCTGGAAGCTACGATGGGAGACCAGACGGTGCCAACCCAAGGTAATACCAATGCCAGCGGTCAACCAGTGGAGCACAAGGGCCAGCAGAACTGCCTGCCAGCTAAACATGCTGGGTAAAAAAGCAAGAAGAGCACCGAGGTGGACAAAAATAATAAAGGTCGCCGTAGGCCAGGCAATGGGGGGTTTGGCAACGGTCGCTTGGGTCATGAACACATCCTTGAAACAACTAATAGGTCGCTGTTCTCTCTAGGCTGAGCTTGAACAGCCCCTATCAGACTTTAGTATAACGAGCTACGGTTGAGTCTCTTTACTTAGAATGTGTTGCCCAAGACGAATGATGGAGCCTTTGCCTCTAGAAATTCCCTCTGCTGGGGGAAGTTTCCGGGGAAAGTGTCGCCGAAAATAGCAGGCATCATACCAAATAGCAGGCTGATTATTTCATTGTCTGTGGTTTTGTAACGAAATGTTGCGTTTTCTCAGATTAATCCCTAGGATAGAGGGTAAGGTGTGGTAGTTATAGGAATCATGAAAACGCCACGTTGGACACGACTCATTGACTTCCTACAGCGGGAGATGGCACTGCCCACCGCTGCCATTGACCTTGGCCTCAAGCACTGCGATGAGCAGGTGAATCTGTTGCCGGTTGTTCTTTGGCAGTATGGCTTGGTGAGCCTTGAGCAGCTGGACCGCATCTTTGATTGGCTAGAAGCGAGTCAGCCCTAGTGGCGCTCTCAGAATTCCTTTATTTAGGCTTAATGAATGACTGTTTCCATAGCAACAAAGTCGTAGCTTTGGGAAATGCCTAACTGTTGAGGCACAGAGATAGGACTTTGCCAGCCGACGGGTTGAATTGACAACAGGGGTGAAGAGCTCTTAAACGTTCCCCACAGATGAACCTGCTTGCCGAGTAGCTCTGGTGGAACCATAATTTTGTAACTACAACCATTGCGACCAGCAGGTGACAAAGTAGCGGTAGCACCTCCTACTGGAAAGCCGCCGGGAGGATGCAGTGTGGCATTAATCACAATCTCATTGCAGGAGATGGAATGGGATTTAGTAATCTTTCCGATGATGGTAGGGTGCACCTGTAGATTGCTTGGGGTTTTCAATTCCCCATTATTACTTGGGCGTTGCGATTGCAGGGTCTGGGTGGAAGCGAGAGGTACAGCACGGCTCACAGCGGGGCTGAGGGCAACGGCGAGGCAAGCGAGAAGTAAGCCTTTCTGATTTAGCATTTGGGTGTCCTTTGTGTGGGTGGAGAGAACGGTTTTGTCTGGCCCCTCCGGAGTGAATACTCTTAATCTTAGATGGGCTGACTAAGAGCACCGGTGGTGTTTCTCACCCCCAACTGATGATGCTCATCACCAAGGGCGGTGACCCTTGAAGCCATTGAGTGGAGGAATTGACCAGTGGATACTTGGGAGTAGGGAAGTGGCTCTATGAGCAGGTGGGCTTGAATCGCCTTACAGCCAAGATGTTGGCGGAGTTGTCCTTGACCCCAAGTTTCTACACCTTCGGTGACGGTAGGAATCTCTAAGCCATTGCCTAAATGAATAATGGCTTTCTGAGGGGAACCATGGTGAAGCAGAGTTCCCGGTGCCGACCTTGCAGAGACATTTGCTGTTGCCAACGTTGCCAACAATGATCACAGCAATGTGAGCGGTGCTTCATCCTGAAGCAGTGAGGCCACGGAGAAGGAATGCCCCAATAGCTCCTGGTCAATGCCGTTGATACTAATGACTTGATATTGGGGCGGGTGGGAGAAACACCAATCAGCAGTAGCCCTTGGGCACTGTAGTTAAAAAGAATCTCCAGCGGGCGATCGCCATGGAGAGGGAGAAAGCAGCCAGTGTCTGATTTTGCAGAGGAGAGGGCTGAACCATAACCATAGTTACCGGCGGTTTTTTGCTTTAGCGTGCCCAATTTACAGTAGAACGCCTTAGCTACATTGCTAATTAGTTAGATTTCTAAATAGAAAACAATTTGCAAGAAATTAATAAAAGTATTCCTGTCAATCCTAAGGCCATGAGATAAATCTGGCGGCTAAGGTCAAGCGCAGACTGGATCGTTTTTTGGTCAAGGGAGTGCAACGGTTCTCCTAAAAAGGGTTTCACCTTCACCGTGCCGCGATAGATATTCGTGCCCCCCAGACGTACCCCCAAAGCGGCTGCATAGGCACACTCACTCCACCCTGAATTGGGGCTAGGGTCCTTAGGAGCATCACGGCAACACCACTGCCACACTCGCTGCCACTGCCCGGAGCAGAGAGCAACGAGAAAGACCAACAACCGACAGGGCAACCATGTGAGGACATCTTCAGTTTTGGCGGCAAACCAGCCCCAATGGGTGTAGGGTGGCTCACGGTAGCCGATCATCGAGTCCAAGGTGCTGGCGGCTTTATAGGCCATGACCAGCGGCAAGGGGCTCCCTTGCGGCACGATAAGGGTGGCGATCGCTCCATAAAAAAGCGGTGCCATCATGCCGTCGGTGGCATTTTCACTAACAGTTTCCAGTAGGGCGCGCAGTATCTCGGCTGGCTCTAGGTGGGAAGTCTCACGCCCGACATATTTGGCTAAGGCCTGCCGTGCCCCTGTAACATTCCCCGTTGCTAAGGGGGCTAATACCTCTGCTGCGGCATCCTGCAGACTACGGCCGGCAAAGCCGCTGGCGGTACCGACGACTGCAATCCCCCAACCCACCACGGGTGAAATTGCCATTCCCACTGCCACTAAGCCCCAACTGATGAGGCCTGAACCTACGATTAAGCTCAAGCTCAGAACTGCCCCCCCTATCCGCTGCGCCCACACTGGCCAGCCTTGGCCATAGTTCAACCGCTTGCTCAGGCATTGGATATAGGCTCCCATCCAGCGTACGGGATGTGGCCAGCCCCAGGGGTCCCCAAGGGCAAAATCAAGGAGAGCAGCGGCCACAAGAGTTGTGTAGGCAATGAGTGGACAAGACACAGGAACGTTGACATCCTCCCCCCGCTAAAGCAGGGGGATTCCCAAAATCACTTTTGAGACTTTCTGTTTCTTCGCAGTTGCCCTCCAGACGTATGTCTATCAGGTCTTACACCCGCTCCACAGACTGTAACCGTGTGTCCCACGGCCAAAATATTCCCAGCGGCATTTATATCCCGATCATGGTGCGCCCCACACTTAGGACAGTCCCATTCTCGGACGCTCAATGGCAACCGCTCAACAATGTGACCACACTGTCCACAGCGTTTAGAACTGGGAAACCATCGGTCAATCTTCACCAGTGTCCGACCATACCACTGGGCCTTGTATTCCAATTGCCGTACCAGTTCACCCCATCCAGCATCACTGATGGATCGGGCAAGCTGACGGTTCTTGACCATATTCTTCACAGCCAACGACTCGATTATGATCGTTTGGTTTTCACGTATCAATCGAGTCGTCAACTGGTGCAAATGGTCTTTTCTGGAATCAGAGATTTTCTGGTGAATCTTGGCAACTTTCAACCGCGCCTTATCCCAATTGCGAGAGCCTTTTTGTTTGCGACTCAAAGACCGCTGCGCCTTACGGAGTCGTTTGTAGTAGCGGTTAAAGTGCTTGGGGTTGGCAATCTTTTCCCCTGTACTCAGGGTAATGAGACTGCTCATCCCTACGTCCAAACCAACCGACGGGTCGACGGGCTGCAGTGTCAAATCTCTGGGGTCATCAAACCTCAGACTGATGTACCACTGTCCAGCAGGGTTAAGCCTGATGGTCACCGTGGATGGTTCAACACCATCTGGAAGCCGTCTCGACCAGAGAATATTCGGCGGTTCGTTGCACTTTGCCAAGAATACTTTTCCGTCTTTCCACCTAAAAGCAGACTTGGTGAATTCTGCGCTACCGCCATTGCGTTTCTTTTTGAAGTTGGGATATTTTGCCCGACCTGCAAAAAAGTTAGTGAAAGCAGATTGCAGATGTCTCAATGCCTGCTGCAAGGGAACACAGCTAACCTCATTCAAAAACTGAAGGTCATCTTGCTTCTTCCACTGAGTAAGCAAGGCAGAGGTTTGAACGTAGTCAAGTCTCTCTTTTCGTTCATACCAGGCTTCTGTTCTGGCTGCCAGTGCTCGGTTATAAACCAACCGAACACAGCCCAATGTTCTCCGAAGCAGGGATTCCTGCTCGGTCGTTGGGTAGAAGCGGTAACTGAAAGCCTTTTGCATGCTTTAAATTATAGCGATTATTCTGTGAGTAACACAACTATACTTGGCAGTCACAGACTGCCGCTCCTATCCCTCCCCTCCCTAAAGGAAGGGGCCTCTCGGAGGTAAAGATGACGCAACAACCACAACCCCCCTCTACCCTGCGGTTGGGTCAGTGGGGATGGAGAATGATTGGCTTGGTGGCCCTAGGGGCGATCGCCGTTGGAACGCGGACCTGGTGGTTTGTGCGCTATGAATTGGCTCCTGAAATCGCCCAACAACTGCAACAGCGCCTCAATCGACCAGTGGAAATTGGTAGCGTCGAGGACGTCGGGCTCAATGTTGTACGTTTTGGGTCCTCAGCGGTTCCCAGTTACACGCCGGAGGAGGGTAGCCCAGAATTGGATCATGCCCTCATCAACAGCATTGAGGTTGCCTTTAATCCATGGCAGCTCCTGACGGGGCAAAAGCTCGATATTGACCTTACCCTCCACCAACCCCAACTCACGGTGGTTCAGGATGCCCAAGGGCGGTGGTGGCGCACTGAAGTTAAGCCGCCAGAGGAGGACCCAACCTTCTTGCAACTGCATCAAATCAGCGTGAGGGTGCGGGATGGCTCTGTGCTGGTTCAACCCTTTCAGCGTCCTGCCTACCTGCTGCGTCAAATTGAGGGGGAATGGACCCTGACCCCCGATCGCCAGAATTTTGCCCTTGCTGGTCAACTGGAAGGACAACTGGCCGGCGGTGGCCAATGGCGATTGCAGGGGGACTGGAACCCATCCCAAGAAAAGGGACAACTGGATTTGCGCTTTAGGAAGATTCCCCTTGCCCTGGGTAATGAGATTCTGCCAAAGACGATTCGGGTCCAAGGCGGCCAACTGGAGGGGCACTTGCGCGTTCGCCTTCCTCTGCCAGAAACACCCCAAGTCACGGGTCAAATTTGGTTACGGGATGGTAGCCTGCGCACAACCTTTGTACCCCAGGATATCAAAGCGTTGCAAGCCCATGTGCAATTGCAGGGCCATCAGGCAAAGCTCCATTATTTGCGCGGGGCGATCGCGAACGTTCGCTGGCAAGCGGTCGGCACAGTGAGTCCTGAAAGGGGCTGGAATATCAATGCCCAAGTGTCGAGCTTTGATCTCGTTCCCGCCTTGAGGGCCTTGCAGATGACGCCGCCGGTTGCCCTGAGGGGTCAAGTAGAAGTTCCCACCCTCCGCCTGCAGGGGCATCTGGAGAATCCCCAAATTGTGGGTGAACTGCGCAGCCAAACGCCTCTCCAAGTGGATCAACTGCAACTGCAACAGGTCAGGCTGCCATTTATGGCCTCCCTTGATGGGGGGGTTAGGCTGATGGATGTCCGCGCCCAGTTGATGGAGGGGGGTGAGCTACGGGCAACGGTAGGAGTACAGCCCACAGGGGAGTTTCGTGGCCAAGCACAAGTGCAGCAGGTGAATCTGCAGGCGATTGCCCGCCGCTATGATGTAGTTCCGCCCGTGTCCCTAGGGGAGGGTTTTGCGCAACTGGATTTTCGTGGCAATTGGCGTACCCCAGAGGCTTGGCAGGCCAATGCGATCTTTCAACTGCCCACTGCTGAGTATCCCCTGCGGGGCACTGCTCGTCTGACGCCAACCCAACTGCTCGTTCCTGAGTTTCAAATGCAGGTTCTTGGGGGGAGTGTGCGGGGTCAAGGGCAAGCCGCTGCCGGTCAGTGGCAGTTACAGGCTCAGGTCGAGAATATGCCGCTGCGGCAGTTGAATCCAGATTTACAAGGTCGTCTCAGGGGGGAGGCGATCGCCCAAGGGCGAGTGGATCAACTGACGTTGCCAGCGATTCGCGCCAGGGCCAATCTCACAGTGGATCAAACCCCCACAGGGGATCCCCTGGTGGCGACTGTGAACTGGGATGGTCAGCAATTGCAAGTCCAACAGGCCACCCTTGGTGCTATCCGCGCCCAAGGAACCATTGGCGTTGATTTAGCGGCTTTGAAACCCACTGACATTCAATTGGGCATTCAAGCTAGAAATCTCTCCCTGAGTCGGCTAAGCACTGTCTTGAAACCGAAGCTCCCTGTTGCCCTTGCCGGCACAACGTCCTTTGAAGGCCAACTCACCGGGCGCCTCAATCGGCTCCAGTTTCAGGGGACACTGCTGACCCAAGGATTGGCGCTGAATGATTTGCGCTTTGCCCCTCAGCTCACGGGCACGGTTGCCCTGAGCCAACAACAGGGGGCAACCCTCAATTTGCAGGGTGGGGGCGATCGCGTGGCGTTTCGTCTTGATGCCGATGGCTTACTCCACTCACTGCTGGTTCAACGGCAACAGGCCCAACTCATTGGTCAGCGCCAAGGGGAAATCTTTGATCTGCGTCTTCAGCAATTTCCCGTGGAATCCCTGCGGTTAGGTTTCCCGGAACTCCCCAGGGGTGTCATCCTCGCAGGAGTCGCCTCTGGCGAGCTACAGTGGCAAAACTGGACAAGTGGTCAGGGCAGTTTGACGGTCGAGCGACCGGGGTTAGGGGCATGGCGGGGCGATCGCCTGCAAGGGCAATTCCGTCTGAGGGGCGATCGCCTGACGATCCAATCCGGCCTTTTTGAAAAAGGGCAAAGTCGCTATCACTTCACTGCCGATCTCCAGCCTCAGCAATTGGGGGCGCAGTTGACGATTGCCCAAGGCAATTTAGCGGATTTGACGGGACTCGCCACTGTCCTCGGGATTGCTCAACCCCCTGCTCGGGGCACCGCGGCAGATTTGGGTACACCCACCGCAGGGGAAGGTCTGCCAGTATCACTGTTAACGCAAATTCGCCGCCTTGCCGAAATTGACATGCTACAGTCCCAAGCGGCTTTGGTGCGGCGGCCGGAACTACTGCCCCCCTTAGATCAACTTCAGGGTATTTTTAATGGCCAAATCAATCTCAGTCAAACCCCCCAGTCAGGTCCTGTGGTCAGCTTTGATCTCAAGGGCACCAATTGGCAGTGGGGAAATTACCAAGTGGAGCAGTTTCTTAGTCGCGGTCGCTTTGCCCAAAACCGACTGGTGCTGACGACCCTCAGTATGCTCATAAATGGTGGGCAATTAAATGTCAATGGCATTTTTGGGGGTAATCAGCAAAATGCCCAACTGCGGCTAGAGCAATTCCCTATGAGTCTTGTGGCCAGTCTTTTGCCGCCGGGGGTGGATGTTCAAGGTAAGGTGAGAGCCCAAGCGGTGTTAACTGGCTCATGGCAGCAGCCGATTCTCACCGGTGAGGCTACCCTTGCGGCGGGTCGGTTCAATCAACGTCCCCTTGAAGTTGCCAATGCCACATTCCGCTATGCCCAAAATCGTCTTGCCCTTCAGGCGATCGCCCGCTTGGATACGTCAGAACCACTGAGGGTAACGGGTTCGGTTCCCTTGATCTATCCCCTTGACCCGCAACCAGTGGTGGATCCGCAGTTAGCCCTAGATGTGAGTGTCAAGGATGACGGCTTGTCCTTCATCAACCTCTTAACGGATCAGGTGCAATGGCAACAAGGAAAGGGGCTCTTCCAAGCCCAACTGCGGGGTACATGGGACGCTCCCATTGTGAATGGCGTCCTTAGTTTGGATGATGCGGTGATTAAAACTCCCGCCTTTGCGGAGCCAGTGACGAATCTTAGTGCGCGGGTGCGCTTCGATCGCGATCGCCTACGGGTGGATAGCATTCAAGGTCTCTTTAGCCAAGGGCAAATTACCATGACAGGGGTGCTGCCTATTCAGACCCCCTTGGCCGCGGCTGATCCAGATGCTGCAACACCCCTCACTGCTTCCCTGCGACGATTGCAGGTGAATGCCGGCAATATCTATCGCGGTACAGTAGATGGCACACTCGTGATTACGGATACCCTCCTGAGTCCTGATCTGGGGGGCAGTGTTCAACTCAGCCAAGGCCGCTTGGATTTAGGCGCAATCAATGGTTTTGCCAATGGCAATGGGTTAGCCACTGCTGCCGACTCCCTATTTGAGCCACTGGTCTTTGGGAATTTAGAAATTAATATCTTAGATGCCTTGCGGGTGACGCGATCGCCCGTTCTCAACCTAACGGCCACTGGTCGTTTAACCCTCAACGGCGGCCTCGATAATCTCCAACCCGACGGCAAAATTCGCCTCACGGGAGGGCAACTGAATCTTTTTACCACCCTCTTTGTGCTCCAGCGGCAAGCGGATAACTATGTGCTCTTTACCCCCGCGAATGGTTTGGATCCCGAACTCAACCTCACCCTTGGTGCCACCGCCACTGAAGTTTATACCCCCGGTACGGTGACGCGACTATCGGATGTGGGTTCCGTGACCGCCACCCGCCTAGGAACCTTGAACACCATTCGGATCACTGCCCGCATCAATGGTCGTGCCAGTCAACTCCAAACCAATTTACCTGCGGTGCTTGACCTATCCAGTACGCCCTCCCGTAGCACAACCGAGCTACTGGCATTGATGGGCGGTGGCTCAATTGCGGATCTCAACCAAGTGCGGGGAGAAGCAGTGGTGGCCAGTCTCGCCGGATCTGCTCTTTTCAATAACCTACAGGCATTGATTGATCAGGCCACGGGTAACCGCACCTCCTTTCGGATGTTTCCAGCCGTGGTGCCCCCCGATCGCCAAGCCCAAAGCCAAGCCCTAACCCTTGCTCTGGGAGCTGAACTCGGGTTCCAAGTGAATCGTTTTACCTCGGTTTCCCTCTTACAGTTGCTCACTGCCCCCAATGATCCGACGCGGTTTAACCTTGGGTTTCAGGTGACAGAGCAGATTCGCCTTGGCGGACAGGTGAGCACCAGTGGTCAGGGCACAGGCTTTCTTGAGTTCCGTTACCGTTTTTAATGCCGTTTTCATGTCGTCTAAGATGGGTGTATTGACAGCAACGCTTAGGCTTGGAAGACGACAATTGCGGCAGTTGCAGTAGCCTCGGTATCCATCTTGATGAAAAATTCCCCTAGGGCTTTATCTCAACGATTCTCGATCCCATGGCAGCGGTTAAGTCTGCGTTGGAAATTGACCTTGGCCTTGGCACTTGCGGCGCTCTTGCCAGCGGTCGTCATTACTGAAGCCCTGATTCAACTGAGCTATCGCGGCTTTGAGCATTTCCTCGATGTGCAACTGCGCTCTAGTTGGCGAGATTTGCAGTGGGAAATCGACAACTTGGCCTATGAGTCTCGCATCCAAGCCCTCTTAATTGCCAGTGGAATCTATGCGCGACAGGTGGATCAATCCCTTGTCAGTGTTTTGAATCCTGCCGCTCTCCAAGGGATCCTTGCCGAAGTCGATAGGACTGAACGCCCCATGAACCTGATGCTGGTGACCGATGCGAGGGGGAAGGTACTGGCACAGCAAACAAAGGTCTTGGCCAAAACGGGAGAGGCACTCCTCGACTTGAGTCCCGAAACCCATTCCTCCTATCGTCTCAGCCGCCATCAAGCCAGTAGTATTGCTAACTTAGCCATGTTTCAAGTGGCTCGCGATCGCCAGCAAATGATTAGCGGTCTGGTACTCCTCAATCGTGAACAGTTACAAGAACTGGGCTTAGCACAGCAGGCAAAGATCACATTGCGTCCTCAACCCATTGCCAATCTACCCCCCAATCAGCAGCCGGCCCCTCCGGGTACCTACCCCATCGCGGACGGCAATATTGGCTTACTGGCCTTTGCGGCAAAGCCCCTTTATGAAAACAACCAATTTCAAGGGCTCATTCTGACGGGCATTTTGCTCAACAATATGCCGGATCCTGTGGATAGCACGACTGCATGGTCCACCGTAGATACGGTGGCAACCATTTTTGCCCAAGATTTGCGGATTGCCACCAATGTGCCTTACTCCGATGGTCGGACGCGCGCCCTTGGTACCCGTGTTGCTCGCGAAGTGGCCACTCAAGTTCTCAATCAGGGCAAAATGTTTGTCGGTACAACTGACATTGTGGGTTCTGCCTACGCAACTATCTACAGCCCATTGCAGGACTTTCGCCAGCAGCTCAATCTGCCGCATCCACCCCCCATTGGTATCGCCTTTGTGGGGAAGTCCTGGGCATGGATTGATACCATAGCCCATCAAAAACGGTGGGTGTCTTTTGCCATTACCCTTGGTGCCCTCTCGTTGGCCAGTGTTTGGGCCTATCTCACGGCCAATGCGATTGTTCGGCCAATTCAATCCTTGGTAACGTCCACCCGTCGAGTGCAGGCAGGGGATTTGGCGACACTGGTGCAGGTGCACTCCCTTGATGAGGTGGGCGAACTGGCTAATTCCTTTAATGCTATGATGCACCAGTTGCGTATCTCCTTTGAGGAGTTAGCCCAAAAAAACCACTCCCTTGAGCAGATTCGCGATGAACTCATTGAGGCCAATGAACAATTTCAGGCAGTTCTCAATGCTGTTCCCGGCACGATTGCTTGGATAAATGCTGAGGGCATCTATAAGGGGGTCAATCGCAAATTGGCAGAAACCTTGAATTTGCCACCAGAGGCATTTATTGGGCGTCCCTTGGGCTTTTTGTCTGAGGATCGCGAGCTAGCAGCCTTTATGCAGGAGTTTTTGGTTTCTCCAGATCAATTTGCCTCACGGGTAATCTCCGTTCAGCGCAATGGTCAAACCAGGTTTTACCTCGTTGCTTTGCAAAAGTATATGAAGGGTACCCATACGGTTGCTGTCGGCATTGATATTAGCGATCGCATTCGAGCCGAGGAAGCGCTGCGCATTGCTGAGGAAAACTACCGCAGTATTTTTGAAAATGCTCTTGAGGGAATTTTTCAAGCCTCAACGGAAAATCGGTTTATTCGGGTCAATGCCGCTATGGCCAAGATTTTTGGCTTTGACTCTCCGGAAGAAATGGTGGAGACCGTCACCAGTATCCGCGACCAAATCTATGGGGAACCCAGCACCCATGACGAGATTCTGAATCATTTTGCGACGGGAGAAACAACGGGGCATTTTGAATTCAAGGCCTATCGGCGCGATCGCCAGATCATTTGGATTCAGTTGAATATGCGAGCGGTCTTGGATACCGACGGCAAAATTTCCTACTATGAAGGATTAGTGCAAGACATTACCGAGCGCAAACAGCGCGAGCAAGCCATGCAGCAGCAAATTGAAGAGCTCAGGGTGGAAATTGATCACGAAAAACGGCGGCAGCAGGTGGCAGAAATTACCGAAACGGAGTACTTTCAGCAGTTGCGCCGTGAGGCGAACCATTTGCGTCAGCGTCGCCATTCCAAAAGCTAACCATGACCAATATCCAAGCCCTCTTTGAGCGCATTGCCCCCCTCTACGATCGCCTCAATGATCAATTGAGTTTTGGCCTGCACCATGTCTGGAAACAGATGGCCGTGGACTGGCTCGAACTCCCTCAGGGGGCAACGGCTTTGGATCTCTGCTGTGGCACAGGGGATTTGACTCGTCTACTGGCGCGGCGGGTGGGGCGGCAGGGGCGGGTGGTGGGGTTGGACTTTGCGGCCGCACCCCTGGCGATCGCCCGCCAACGGAGTGACCATTACCCGCAAATTGAATGGCTCCAAGGAGATGCCTTAGCAGTACCCTTTGCCCCTCAAACATTTCAGGGCATCACGATCGGCTACGGGCTACGCAACGTGGTGGATATTCCCCAAGCGCTCAGGGAAATGTTTCGGCTGCTTGTCCCTGGTGGGCGAGCTGCCATCCTCGACTTTAGCCATCCTCAAACCTCCGCCCTAGAGCAATTTCAGCAATGGTATTTGCAGCAGTGGGTCGTTCCGACTGCACGTCACTATGGATTAGCAGCAGAGTACGACTATTTGTGGCCGAGCATTCAGGCCTTCCCCACCCCTCCTACCCTCTGTGCACTGATTCAACAAGCGGGTTTTGAAAGGGTCAAACACTACCCTCTGCTGGGGGGACTCATGGCAATTACTGTTGCCCAAAAGTAATCTACGTTCAACCTACGCTATCAATGTTAGGCTTGACTCCTTGAGCAATCCTCTAAGCTATAGATAGGTAAACCGCAGGGCACTGGGAGCGCAGTATGTATAAAAAAATTCTCGTTGCAGTCGATGACAGTGAACTTGGCGAACAAGTTTTTCAAACTGCGCTGGATTTGGCACAGCACTACCAAGCTCGCATGATGCTGATTCATGTTCTCTCCCCCACCCATGAATCCTATCCCGACCCGATCTTTACGACCCCTTTGGCTTCAGGCGTATATGTGGGACTCCACGAAGAAGTGATGCGCGCCTATGCTGAGCAGTGGGAAAACTTTGAGCAAAAAGGCTTGGATATGTTGCGCAACCTCACCCAAATTGCCACTGAAAAGGGGGTGCCCACTGAATTTACCCAAGCCTTGGGGGATGCGGGTCGTGCCATTTGTGATCTGGCTAAGGATTGGGAAAGCGATTTGATTGTGCTGGGACGGCGGGGTCTCAAGGGCTTGAGTGAATTTTTCCTCGGCAGTGTCAGCAACTATGTGCTCCACAATGCCCACTGTTGTGTACTCACTGTCCAACGCCGCCGTGATTGAGACTCCCGTTCGCATTAAGTTCCTCCTCCAACCTACCCGTCGTGAGTGGGTAGAGCAGGCGATCGCTCACCTAGATACGATTTTGCTCGATCACTCCCACTGTGAGCGCAAAGCTGCTGGGGTAGCGATCAATCTCATGTTTCGCTATCCTTCCCACAAACCATTGGTGAATGCCCTCACCGATATTGCCCAAGAGGAGCTCGACCACTTTCGCCAAGTCAATCAGCAATTAGAACGCCGCCACATTGCCCTTGCGCCCCTAAGTCCGCCCCCCTATGCCTCTCGCTTGAATGCAGCTGTCCGCCAACAGGAACCCCAGCGCCTCTTGGATCGCCTATTGGTCTGTGCCTTGATTGAAGCCCGCAGCCATGAGCGGTTGCAACTGTTGGCTCAGCACTGCCCAGAGGGCGAACTAGCGGCGTTCTTTGCGAGCCTAGTGACCTCTGAGGCACGCCACTATGGCACCTATTGGTCCTTGGCCTATGGCTCCTTTGGTCAAGAGGTAGTGGCAGAGCGATTACAGCAGTTAGCTGCTCTTGAAAGTGAAATTCTCAGCACCCCCTATCCCTTGCCGCGGATGCACAGTTAGCCTTAAATCGCTGGCGGTGTTGCCCCTTGAGCAGTAGTGGGCTGACCGACTGTAACGCGTACAGTTTGGCCAAATTGCTCCAAAACCACTGCGGGTGTGGTGTTATAGGCATCAATTGCGCGAACAAGCACATTGCCCGCGATCCTATCCCCCACCTGCACCGTGCGAGTCACATTCTCCTTGGGTGAGCGAATAATCGCTTGGAGGCGGCCATTCACGGCAGCCACACCAAAAACTTGCACAGCTTGGGCATCAACGGGTGGTGGTGGCGGGGGCGGAGTGGGTAGTGTAGGCCGGCTAGCGGTACCACCAGTCCCTGTACCAGTGCTCCCTGGTCCAGAAGTGCCATTGCCACCTCCTTCCCCAGGGCCACCATTCTTAACGCCACCAGTGTTGGGTACCCGCACGGGATCAAAAGGATTCGAGCGACCAATATTCGGAAGTCCCTCAATGTAGGTTTTGGGGTCGGTGGGTGGGGTGAGGGCGGCAACCGGAGAGCCGGCAGCACTGGGTTCGGGGGCGGTGGCTTCCGGGGGGGTGGGAGTTGCTGTGGGGGGAACAGGGGGTTGATTCGTGATTTCTGTTTCAGTAACCATCAAGCCACAGCCACTGATGGCTGAGGCTAGCCACCCGGCTGCAATGGTCATCATCTTGGTCCGCTGTTTCAACATTTGGCGTCTCACCCTTGGATGATGGTCTGGCGGTGCAGACATGCTCTTTGTTGCCTACTATAAAATGTACTGTTAGCTTGTAGTGGCTATGCATAGGCAGTTGCCAAAGTGGTCTTCGGTGCTCTGAGGGGCCGCCAGTTGCTGTGGAAGCGATCGCTCGGTACACTGAGAACAACTGTAACGTTATTTACGGAATGAATCGGTCATGAGTGCTAAGCCCGTCGTGATTGCTCCCTCCATTCTCTCTGCGGACTTTAGTCGTTTGGGTGAAGAGATCCAAGCGGTGGATCGGGCGGGAGCCGACTGGATCCATGTGGACGTGATGGATGGTCGTTTTGTTCCCAATATCACGATTGGGCCATTGATTGTTGAGGCAATTCGCCCCTTGACCCAAAAGCCCCTCGATGTCCACCTAATGATTGTCGAGCCAGAAAAATACGTGGCTGATTTTGCCAAGGCGGGTGCAGATATTATCTCTGTCCATGCTGAGCACAATGCCTCACCCCACCTCCATCGCACCCTCTGTCAAATCCGTGAACTGGGCAAACAGGCGGGGGTGGTGCTCAATCCCTCGAGCCCGCTTGAGCTCATTGAGTACGTCCTGGAGGTCTGTGACCTTGTCCTAATTATGAGTGTCAACCCCGGTTTTGGTGGCCAGAAGTTTATTCCGGCAGTGCTACCGAAAATTCGGCGACTACGGCAACTGTGTGAAGAGCGTGGCCTAGATCCATGGATTGAAGTGGATGGTGGACTCAAGGTGGACAATACTTGGCAAGTCCTCGAAGCAGGTGCCAATGCCATTGTGGCGGGTTCAGCCGTCTTTAATGCCCCCGACTATGCCGCTGCGATCGCGGGTATTCGCAATAGCAAACGCCCTAGCCCTGAGTTGGTGACTGCCTAGGCCCTGGTTTCTGAGGGCGCCTGAAATCGCTGCCAGGAAAAGGCCTTGAGGTGGCGATCGCCCGTCTGGTGCAGGATCAAGTTAGCCATCAGTTTCGCTGTAATTGGGGCCAGCAAAATACCATTGCGGTAATGCCCCGTTGCCAGGTAAAGATTGGCAGCTGGTCCTTGACCCAAAATAGGTAAGTCATCGGGGGTGGCTGGACGATACCCCCACCAGGTATCAATCACTTCGTAGTTTGCCAATTCTGGCATAACGGCGGTGGCACGGTTCAGCAGTGCTTGCAGGCCAGCAACCGTCGTCCCCTCTTGAAAACCGACATCTTCACTAGTGGCACCCACCACCACTTTGCCAGAGCGCCGCGGCACAAGATAGAGCTGATCGCCAAAGATCACATGGTTCAGCAGGGGTTGCCCCGGGGGTTTCAGTGCTAACATTTGCCCCTTGCGGGGGGTGACCGGTAGAGGCAGGAGGCTTTGTGACCATGCCCCTGTGGCCAAAATGTAAATCCCCGCCGACCACCGCCCGCGATCGCTCTCTAACGCTGTAATCTCTCCCTGCGGCGTTTGCTGAAAACGCTGAACAGTAATGCCCTCAATGACCTCAATGCCCAAAAGGCGAGCTGCACTCACCAGCACTTTGGCCAAGTTGCGTGTGTTCACCTGACCCTCCTGGGGAAACCACCAAGCCCCTAGCACACTCTCTGCAAAGCCCGGCTGATAGTTCGCTAGTTCAGAGGTATCCAACCAGCGGCTATCGGCTTCCATGGGGTGGGTGCGATCGCGCTGTCGCTCATCGGTCACCGGTGCCAAAATACCACAGGGCCAGTAGCCTGCATCCAGTCCCGTCAGTTGTTCAAGCTTCTCGATCCAACTGGGATACAAATTGCGGCTGGCTGTGCACAAATTCCACATGGCCCCGGCCGGCAAACCTTCTGCTTGGGGGGCGAGCATTCCCGCTGCTGCATGGAGCGCTGCTTCTCGAAACTGGCGACTGAGAACCGTCGGCCGTGCCCCCCGCAATGCCAACTCAATGGCGATCGCGAGCCCCATGGTGCCACCACCAATAATCAAAATGTCCCGCTGTTCATCCCCAAGGATCATTCTTGACACTTCAATCCCAACTGATCGATTTCTTTATCTTGGCACCTGCTACCCCTTAAGGCTAGCCCAAACCACCCCCTTGAGGGCAAACAGCGCCTTGTTTTCCGCTCCTGAAGTCAACTCGTTATAATAAGGGCGATCGCGGTGGATTTGCTGCCGCTGTGTGGTAACTGTCCATGATCTCATCCGGCTCTCACTACCCGATCTTTGGTCCTGAAATCCGTTGTCCCCACTGTCGGCAAATCATTCCCGCTCTCACCCTCACCGATACTTACCTGTGCCCGCGCCATGGTCCTTTTGAAGCGGATGCCAAAACTGGGGAATTGATGCACCTGCAATCCGGCCGCATTTGGCGTCTCTGGGAAGGTGAATGGTATCGCCAGCACACCCACCCCGACGGCATTCGCTTTGAAATCCACGATGCCCTCGATCGTCTCTACACCCAAGGCTACCGTGCCACCAAAGTCATTATTGCCGAACGCTATCGGGATCTCTTTTGCGCCTACCTCGAACGCAGTACCCCTTGGCGCGGCGCCACCGATGGGCAAATGCTGCGCCTGTTTGGCTTGCCCGTTGAGTTTAGCCCCCCCGCTAGCCAAGAGGAGCGCTGGGATGTGATTAACTTTGATCTGGAAAAGGAACCCGGTGCCCCCATTCGTCCCCCCTATTTTCGGATGTTTGACTAGTGATGCTCACCCTCGCTGACTGTGGCGAACTGGAATTGATTGCCCGTCTGCGCCCCTATTGCCACAGGGAATTAATGGGGGATGATGCAGCGGTCTTGTCCCTCCCCCTTGGGGAACAACTGATTGTCAGTACCGATGTGCTAGTTGAGGGGGTGCACTTTAGTTTGGGGATGACCGATACCCCAGTCACCATGACACCTCAGGATGTTGGCTGGCGATCGCTGGCCGCCAATTTATCAGACCTTGCCGCCATGGGCGCACTGCCTTTGGGGTTAACCGTTGGTCTAGCCGCCCCCCGCAACTGTCCTGTGGCAATGATTGAGAGCATTTACCAAGGGATGGCTACCTGTGCTCAGGCCTACGGCACCAGTATTGTCGGTGGTGATACCTGTCGCTCTAGTGTCCTCAGTCTTAGCATCACGGTCTTAGGCAGTGCGCCGCCAGAACGGATTATTTATCGCGATCGCGCCCAAGTGGGGGATGTCATCGTTGTAACGGGTGTTCATGGGGCCTCCCGAGCCGGTCTCGAATGCCTTTTGTCTCCCCAGTGGGCAAGCACGGTCCCGGCAGCACTGCAGCAGGCATGGATTCAAGCCCATCAACGTCCCCGACCGCGGTTGGATATTGTCCACTGGCTGCGCCAACAGGTCCCCCCGCTGCGTCTTGCCGGTATCGATAGCAGTGATGGTCTGGCTGCTGCCGTCCTGCAAATCTGTCAAGCCAGTGGGGTGGGTGCGGTTCTTTGGGCAGACCAGATTCCGATAGTGGACGATGGCGATCACCAGCAGGCCCTCAACTGGGCCCTCTATGGCGGTGAGGATTTTGAATTGGTATTGTGCCTTTCCCCAGAATTGGCTCAGGATCTCTGCACAGCAGCGGGCGATCGCGCCGCCATAGTGGGGGAAATTATTCCTGAAAAAAGGGTGCACCTCAAGCTCAATGGTGAGTTATTACCCGTCCAAGTCAATCAACTCTTTCAGCACTTTTAACTTTTAATGGGGTCAGGGGGTTAACGCACAGCGACAATTGCAGCAATGGGTGTTGAGGTAGGCAATAGCCGTCAAAGAATATTACAAAAATTCATAAAGCTTGGGGGCGATCGCCAGCAAATCCCCATAAATTTATACATTTCTTAAAAAAATGCCGAGCCACCCCCGAATCGTTCTAATCTAAGTTAGCGCGTTAATTAAAAGTAAAGGGAGCCTCTTAGTAACCATGGTTGTCAAAGCAAGTGGTGGAAGCTCGGTTGCCCGCCCGCAACTTTATCAAACAGTCCCCGTTTCAACGATTATTCAAGCCGAACAGCAGGATCGCTTCCTGAATCGGGGTGAACTGGATGAACTCGCTGTTTATCTGCGCTCCGGGGCAAAACGCCTTGAAATTGCCACCACCCTCACTCGCAACGCCGACATCATTGTTTCCCGTGCAGCCAACCGCATCTTTGTCGGTGGTTCCCCCATGGCCTTCCTCTCCCGTCCCCAGACTGAAGAAGCCCCCCAATTCACCACTGGGGCAAGGGGCGAAGCCATTGACATCAAAGAAGCCATGAAGCTGGGAACCGCAACCTATGTGGACACCCGTGGTGGATTCCTAGAGGGATTACGCTCCATCTTTAGTGCCTCCAGTGGCGGTGCACCCGTCGGCTTCAAGCCCATCAACATTGCCCGCTATGGCCCGGCTCGCATGGAAAAATCCCTGCGGGACTTGGATTGGTTCCTGCGCTATACCACCTACGCCATTGTCGCCGGTGATCCCAACATTCTGGCGGTGAATACGCGCGGCTTGCGGGAAATCATTGAGGCTGCTTGCTCCAGTGATGCCACCATTGCTGCTCTGCAGGAAATGCGGCGGGCGGCTCTCAGCTATTTTGAAAAAGATGCCGAAGCCAAGGGCATTGTCGAAACCTACTTTGACGTTCTGATCAATGAATTTATTGCCCCTGCCCCCTCCGATAAAGTGCGGCAGCGCAACTCCACCGATCTGCAAGGTCTGCAACTGCCACAGATTTACTTCAATGCCGCCGAGCGCCGTCCCAAATTTGTGATGAAGCCGGGCCTATCGGCTGCCGAGAAGAACGAAGTGGTGAAAGCCGCCTACCGGCAAATCTTTGAGCGCGACATCTCCCGTGCCTATGGCCTCGGTATCTCTGACTTGGAATCGAAGGTAAAAAATGGCTCCATCTCCATGAAGGAGTTCATCCGTCAACTGGCCAAATCGCCCCTCTATCGCAAAAACTTTTACGAACCCTATATCAACAGCCGTGCCCTAGAACTGGCCTTCCGCCATATTTTGGGTCGTGGGCCCTCTAGCCGCGAGGAAGTGCAAACCTACTTTGCCATTATTTCCAAAGGGGGTCTCCCTGCCTTGGTGGATGCCCTTGTGGATTCCAAGGAATACAGCGACTACTTTGGCGAAGAAACGGTGCCCTATCTGCGGGGTCTGGGCCAAGAGGCGCAAGAGTGTCGCAACTGGGGGGCCCAACAGGATCTCTTCAAGTACAGTGCTCCCTTCCGCAAAGTTCCCCAATTCATCACGACCTTTGCTGCCCAAGATCAGCCCCTGCCGGATCAACACCCCTATGGGTCGGGCAACGATCCCCTGGAAATTCAGTTTGGCGCCATCTTCCCGAAAGAGAAGAAAAACCCCAGTGCTCGCCCTCAACCCTTCAACAAAGACACCCGCCGCATTCTCATTGCCCGCGGGCCCGGGATCAACAACCAGGTCAGCAATCCAGGAGCGCGTGGGCTCACCCCCGGCACCCTAGGGCCAAAGGTCTTCAAACTGGATCAGCTTCCCAGCATCAATGCCCGCATTGGCAAGCGATCGATCGCCACCGGCACCGACAGTGTCAAATTTGCTGAAAGTTCCACCCAGCGGGTGATTCGTGCCGCCTATCTCCAAGTCTTTGGCCGCGATGTCTATGAAGGGCAGCGCCAAAAAGTTGCCGAGATCAAACTGGAGAACGGTGAAATCTCTGTCCGTGAGTTTGTGCGGATTTTGGCGAAGTCAAACCTCTTCCGCAGCCTCTACTGGACACCGCTGTACGTTACGAAGGCGATTGAATATATTCACCGTCGCCTCTTGGGTCGTCCCACCTATGGCCGCCAAGAGATGAATGCCTACTTTGACATTGCCTCGAAGAAAGGTCTCTATGGCTTGGTGGATGCCATCATTGACAGCCAAGAGTACAGCGAAGCCTTTGGTGAAGATACGGTCCCCTATGAGCGCTACATTACGCCTCAGGGTCTGGCTTTGCGATCGCTACGGGTGGGCACAATTGGCGAAACTGGCGTCCCTCCGGAAAAAGAAGAAACGCCCCGCTTTGTCGAACTGGGGGCGGTTACTGAACTGCGGACTGAGCCAGCGATTCAGTTCCGTGCCAATCAAGGAGTGAGCAAGCGCCGCGAGCAAACCAAGGTCTTCAAGCTCACGGATCTCAACGACAAGCAAAATCTGCAACTGGTGATTCAGGCGGCCTATCGTCAGGTCTTTGAGCGGGATGTGGCCCCCTACATTGTCCGCGATGAGTTTACTGCCCTTGAATCCAAGCTCAGCAACGGCGAGATTACCCTCAAGGAGTTCATCGAAGCCTTGGGTTGCTCCGAACTCTATCAGAAGGAGTTCTACACCCCTTACCCCAACACCAAGGTCATTGAACTGGGGACCAAACATTTCTTGGGGCGGGCACCCCTTGATCAAGCAGAGATTCGCCGCTACAACCAAATTCTTGCCACCCAAGGCTTAAAGGCCTTTGTCCAAGCCCTCGTCAGCAGTGCTGAATACGCTCAAGCCTTCGGTGAAGATACGGTGCCCTATCGTCGCTTCCCCACCTTGCCAGCGGCCAACTTCCCCAACACCGAGAAACTGCACAATCAACTCACGAAGCAAAGTGATGCGATTGTCGTGCCTAGCTTTGCCCCGGTCAAACCTCGCCTCGATAATACGAAGCTGCCCCTCCTCAGTCGGGCGATCGCCGAGCAAGAAGCTAAAGCCCGTCAAGCGGATCCCAGCAAGCCCCGCTTTATCGAATTGGGCCGCTCCTTCCGCAATGGCGATGGTCAATCAGTGGAAGTGGGGGTCGGTACCACCCGTCGCCGTCCCGCTCGCATCTTCCGCATGACCGTGGGTGCCCCTAGTGCTGAAGTGGAGCTGGTCATCAATGCCATCTACTGCCAAGTGATGGATGTCTTTAGTGGCCAAGTGCCAAGCCAGTTCCGGCGTCCTGATCTGGAAAGCCGCCTACGCAATGGTGAAATTACCGTCCGCGAGTTTGTGCGTACACTGGCCAGCTCGGAGATCTATCGCAACCGCTTCTACACCCCCTATCCCAACACTAAGGTGATTGAGTTCCTCTTCCGTCACCTCCTTGGTCGTGCCCCAGCGACCCAAGCGGAAATTCGCCAATACAACAAAATCTTGGCGGATCAAGGCCTGAAGACCGCTGTCGAAACGATGGTGAATAGCCCTGAGTACAGCCGCTACTTTGGCGAAGATGTCGTGCCCTACAAACGCTTCCCCACGCTGCCAGCGGGCAACTACATTGGCAGTGTCAAGGCCGATGCCGACTTGGTGAAGCAATCCTGGTCGAGCCTCTCGCCCTCCTTGGTAGGGATTCAGCCAAGCCATCGCGACTAGGGTACACTGCCACTATCCACTGGTGAATCTATCCACGAGCGGATACTCCTAGGGGGGTGTCCGCTTTTTTGCGCGACAAGGCCACGTTAAAATATCTTAAAGCTGTTCAATTCTGAAAAACCCGCAAACTCCCGTCCTAGTCAGGGCTAGGAGTCTTTCTATAGCCAGTAAGAAAATGATAAAGTACAAAAAATTCACATTTTAATTTCTATCCATTACTGTCCCCATTGAGTAGGAGTGTCCGTTACTTTGGAGACCCACAAGGAAAAGATACTCGTTGTTGACGATGAAGCGAGTATTCGTCGCATCTTAGAAACTCGCCTGTCAATGATTGGCTATACCGTCGTCACTGCCGCCGATGGCGAGGAAGCCCTGACCAAATTTCGGCAGGAGCAGCCAGATTTAGTCGTGCTTGATGTGATGATGCCGAAACTAGACGGCTATGGCGTCTGTCAAGAACTGCGCAAGGAATCGGATGTCCCCATTATTATGCTCACTGCCCTGGGCGATGTGGCCGATCGCATTACGGGGCTAGAACTAGGTGCCGATGATTATGTGGTCAAGCCCTTTTCCCCCAAGGAGTTGGAAGCCCGCATACGCTCGGTACTGCGACGCATTGAGAAAACCAGTACCTCTGGCATCCCTAGCTCCGGGGTGATTCAGGTGGGCAATATTCGCATTGACACCAATAAGCGGCAGGTCTACAAGGGGGATGAGCGCATTCGTCTCACGGGCATGGAATTTATGCTCTTGGAATTGCTGGTGGGACGCTCGGGCGAGCCTTTCTCCCGTGCAGAAATTCTGGAGCAAGTATGGGGGTACACCCCCGAGCGCCATGTGGATACACGGGTGGTGGATGTCCACATTTCCCGCTTGCGGGCTAAATTAGAAGAAGACCCCAGTAATCCAGAATTAATCTTGACCGCACGGGGTACTGGGTATCTCTTTCAGCGCATTACGGAACCGGGAGAAGCAAGCAACAAAAATCAATAGCTGCTTGGCTTGAGGGTGAGCCATGAATCAAAAACGCTGGCGCTGGTCAGAGGTGGTGGGTCTAGGTCTGACGGCTGTGGCTCTAGGCATTGTTGCCTTTATGCAGCAGGATGCCTTGCGTCAGTTACAGGCTCAAACGGGCGAACAATTCACCGATGCCGAATATGAGCGCCAGAATGCCCAAACCATTGCTCAAATGCAACTTTTGGCAAAGTTACCTTCCTTTGGTTTTGACAATTTAGTTGCCGATTGGGCATTTTTGCAATTTCTGCAGTTTTTTGGGGATTCTGCTGCCCGCCAAGTCACAGGTTACGACGATGTACCTGCTTTCTTTGAGGTAATTATTGCCAAGGATCCCCGCTTTGCCCAAACCTATCCCTACCTCTCGACGGCAATCACGGTGTATGCAGGACAGCCACAAACCTCTGTGGCTTTGATGGATCGGGGTTTGGTTGCGATGGATCCCGCCTATCAACCAACGGCCTACTTGGCATGGGTGTTTCGGGCCATGGATGAATTGCTCTTTTTGGGCAAAGGGCGAGCGGCAGCCGTGTCCTACGATCGCGCCGCGGCTTGGGCAGAGCTGAATCCAGAGCCACAGGTACGCGCTGCAGCCGAGTATTATCGCTCTTTAGCACAAACCCTACGGCGAGATCCCGACAGTCGCATGGCACAGATTAATGCGTGGATTTGGGCACTGGTCAATGCCGTCAGCGATCGCTCGCGGCAAACGGCCATAGAGAATATTGAACGCCTAGGGGGCAAAGTCTCACGGCTTCCCGATGGCGCTTGGCAAATTCGCCACCCTGAAGATCTGCGGTAACGCCTGTGGAACGGACGATTGCCGAAATTAATGAAAAGATTACAGCAGGCAAAGCCACGGTTTGGACACTGGCAGAACTCAAAGCCCGTCTTCAAAGCCTGAGCATTGCTGAAGCAACCCGCCAAGTGGATGTGGTTACGACGGGTACATTTGAACCCATGGAGTCCTCTGGGGCGATCATTAACTTGGGACCCACGGATCCGCCTATTAAACTACGGCAGTGCTGGCTCGATGGCATTCCCGCCTACACTGGTTTTGGCGCTGTGGATCTGTACCTTGGCGCGGCCCAATCGGTCGATGCCAACTCTGAAGGGGGTGAAGCCGATAGTCTGCGGGAACGGGGGGGTGGCCATGTCATTGCCGATTTGATTGCGGGTAAAGCCATTCCCCTACGGGCAGTGGGCTATGTTACGGATTGTTATCCCCGCGCCAGTTTAGAAACGGTGATTAGCAAAGACACCATCAACCAGTTCTATCTCTATAATCCCCGCAATCTGTATCAAAACTTTATTGTGGGTGTGAATGGGGGCGATCGCCCCCTCTATACCTATCTCGGTCCACTGCAGCCGCAACTGGGGAATGCCGTCTATGCCTGTGGCGGCGCCCTCTCACCTCTGTTGAATGATCCCTATCTGCGACTGGTGGGGATTGGCACGCGCATTTTCCTTGGTGGTGGCATTGGTTATGTAGCTTGGGAAGGCACCCAACACTTCCCTTTGCAAAAACGTTTGGCAAACGACACCCCCATTGGCCCTGCAGCAACCCTTGCTCTAATTGGTGACGCCAAACAGATGGATCCCTTTTGGGTACGCGGCTGCTATTTCAAGCACTATGGGGCATCCCTGATGCTAGGGGTGGGGGTTCCGCTGCCAGTGTTGGATCAAGAGGTGATTGCCCGCTGTGCCATTCGCGATGAGGACGTGGTGGCGCCGATTATTGACTTTTCAATTCCTCGCCGGGTACGTCCCACCTTCGGCATGGTCAACTATGCCCAACTCAAGTCGGGCAAGATCAAAATTGAAGGCAAAACCGTGCGCACCGCTCCCCTCACTAGTCTCTATTTTAGCCAGCGCATAGCTGAGGTCCTCAAGGATTGGATTCAGAGTGGTCGTTTTACGCTGACAGAACCCATTGCCCCACTGCCGTGCGATCGCGCCTTTTTGCCGCAACAACCTTGGATGCCCGCTGTCATTGACGATTAGTGAGGGCGGCAGGCTGCCTTTCCCTATACTGACAAATAGTTCAGCCCCCTTGGCCTTGGAATTCTCCAGTGTCTGACCGAGTGATTCAGGCAACTGATGAACTCTTACGGATCGGTGTTTAATAAAGATATAGGGGTGCGACGCGAAAGCTAGCCAGATGATTGTCCCACTAGCCCAACAAGCTAGAACGGGACCGGTTGTGCCCCCAACCGTAGCCTAGGGAGGCATGCGTGACTGGTAACGGTCAGGTATGAAGCCCTCCCGACAACGTAGCCCGAACCGCAAGGTTGAAGCCGAATCCGTGAGGAGGAAGCAACTTCACCAGCGTCAGGTGATAGGGAGCTAGGCTTGAGGGTATGGTGAACGTAAGTGAAGTGACGCCAGAAGCCTCGTTACTCTCAGCAGGCCAAAGACGCTGACAGGCCTGGGCCAAAATGGCAAGTGGACGGCTACACCTCTCCTAATTAGGTGTACGGGGACATTAGCTCCACCGGGGTAAAGTCACCACCTAACCCCTCGCGTCATCTGGTTGGAACGCGGTAAGCCCGTACTTCCGCCTTGATAGGCCAAGCACAAGGCAAGTGGACTGCGAGGAACACCCATGGAAGTGCGGGTAGAGGAGACGGGAAAAAGCGAATGCTAGCCTGTAATGGGTTAGATAGGGATTGAGAATGCTGGCAGGACATTCAACATCATCCCACTCGAAAGAGGGCAGACTTCCCGTCGGTTCCCCATTACGAGAAAATCTATAGAACCTCCCTAATGGTGACAAAGCAAATGGCGGTGACCTTGAGTCACTGGTGCGGTCACCAACCCTCCCACCAAGGGTAGGCAGGCTGTAGATGAGTATCGTAAAGGTTGTACACACAACCGGTTCCTCTTAAATGAGGGGTTTTGGGGGGCCTGAGCCGGATGCGAGGAAACTTGCACGTCCGGTTCTTAGGGGGCTAGGGGGCAGTAATGCCCCCCTGCTACCCGACTTCTGGATTCCAGCGATCGCGGACAACCCAACAGTTGCATCCTTCATCAGCGCCAATCCGTCATAGGTGTTCTTACGGTTGTTGCCTGTTCTAGTTGTGTGTCAGTCTGAGCATTAGGGTAGAGGTCAAGGGCTGTGCAGTATCTCGCTGAAGTGATTAAAAAAACCGGTTTTATGGGGACGAAATCCGAGTTGAAATTGTTGATGCGGGAGCAGTCGGGCTACTGGCACCCTGTCCCCCAAAACGAGGAAACGATTCCCTTTGACAATAGTCGCGACTATGGCAATGGCGTGCTGGTCTTTGTGGAAATGGCCGCCAACCGCCAAATTCAAAATGTCGATGAAGCGGCGCGCCGCCTCACGGGTATTTTGCACGGCTTCACACGGATGCGTGAGCGTTTCCAAAGTCAAGAGGAAGAAATTGAAGGCTGGAAGCAATCCCTCTTGTATCAGGCGGAAGCGCTTAACCAACGGGAACAGGAATTTGAGCAGCGCAAAGAAGAACTCCAGGAATTAGAGGCGCAACTGGCTGGCGCTGAAGAGCAACTGGCCCAGCTCCAAAAACTACGGGAGGAATTGACCGCAGAGGAAGAGCGGATTCAAGCGCAACGCCAAGCCCTTGAAAATTTACGCCACCAAGTCCATCAAGAACAGCAGCGCTGGGAACAACTCAAATCCAGCCACGGCAATGGCCTATCCCCAGAACAAATTCGCCAAGTGGACTCGATTTTGCAGCAGTTGGCCGAGACCCTCAGCAGGGATGGGGGTTCCCAAATCGCTGAATGTTTCCAAATTTTAGACCAGCAGCAGGCTTTGCTGAGTCAATACTGGCAGCAACTGGAGCAACTAGAGCAGGAAGTGAGCCAACGGCAAGCCACCCTAGAGCAGCAACTTCAAGCTTTCCAAGCAAAGGAGGAGACCTGGCGCACCGCTCAAGAAAAATTTTGGCAAGACAGTCGGGCGATCGCTCTGCAGGAGGAACTCTGCCGCTACAAACAGTCCGTTCTGGAAAAAGAACGCCACCTCCTTGCTCAACAGGAGGAAATGATCCAGCAAATGCGCCAAGCCATGGTCAGTGATCTCACAGAGGCAGTGGATGTCAATGCCCTGATGAAAATGCCCATGGAGGAACTCGAAAAAGAAGTGGCCAACCGCGGCAATGACCTCAAGCGGGCTTCTGCCTTTGTCAACGATCAAGAAGAAGAGCTAAAAATGGCTCTGGAGTCCTTAGCAGAACTAGAGCAGAAAATTAAAGAAGCCAGTGACTTTGATCGCCTGCAACTGGCGGGGGAACTAGAGGATGAGCGCCAGCGCTGTAATCTGCTCAATCAGGCCCTTGAGGGACAGCGGCAAAATATCCGTGAAAAAGAAGCGATCTACAAAATCCATAAGCAAGTCCTCGAGGCCCGCAAGGATCCGGCCTCTCAGCAGGGCATTAGCCTCATTCCCATTCTCAGTGAACTTGAACACCAGTTTCACGAATACAGTGTGGCCGTCAATCAACTGGCAGAAGAATTGCAGCAGGCCTATACCGATCTAGAAAGTTTGCGCCACGACCTCGAAGAGCGCCGCAAGCTCCAACAGCAGCAAAAAGATCAACTGACTCAAGAAGAACAGGTGCTCATTGAAGAACAACGTTTACTCGCCGCCAAGCGGGGGCAGGCAAATCTGCTGCGGGAAATTTTACAACCCGTTCAAGATCGCCTCAATCACCTGCGCCAAAGCTTAGAGGGACTCAACCAAAATATCCTCAATGGCCGCCCCAGTGCCCTCATTTCTGAGTTGCAGCAGGTGGTTATGAATTTGGGGCAGGGGGCTTAGCCCCTAATTGCGCTGCCGCATTGCATTTCGCACTTTGGTTTCCCCCGTGGGGTTGTTTTGCTCACGGTAGAGCTTTAAAGCGACTTGATAGGCATTGCGGGCCTCCTGCCGCCGTCCTTGGGCTGCCAAGGCTTTCCCCAAGCGGTAAAATCCTTCCGGATCCTGGGGGTTGATCTGCGTGGCTTGACGATAAATCGCCGCCGCTTCCAGGGGATGATTTTGCTGCATTAACAGCTCACCTAAGCTAAAGTAAGTGGCGACCCGTTCGGGTTGCAGGGTGATCAGGCGGCGGTAGGCTTGAATCGCTCGCTCTGGCTGATTCGCAGCCGCAGCCAGTTCGGCCACCTGCTGTAGGAGATCCGCATCCCGCTGACCCAAGTGAGCGGCGCGATCAATGGCCTGCCAGCCATTGCTAGGATCGCCGGCGGCAAGAAGTGCCATGCCTAAATTGATTTGAATTGAGGCACTGCCAGGGGCAAGGGCTGCCGCCTGTTGCAAACGGCTGAGGGCTTCAGGAATATTGCCTTGTTGGAGCAGCAGAACCCCTAATCCCTTTTGAGCTGCCCAATTGCCGGGGGCAAGACGGAGGGCGGAGCGGTAGGCCTCTATGGCACCTTGGGGATCTCCCAGGCGGGCGAGAATCACCGCCAGTCCTTCATAGGCTTGAGCGTTACGGTGATTCAGCCGGATGGCTTGGCGGTAGGCGGCAGCCGCCCCCTGGTTTTCCCCCATCATCCCCAGACTGTAGCCTAGGGCATAGTAAAAATCGGCGTTTTGTTGATCGAGCTCAATCGCCCGTTGGTAAGCACGGGCCGCTTCGCCAAATTGTCCCTGCTGGGCATAGATGTAGCCAATGGCAGAATGGACGCGGGGATTACGGCTCTCACTCTCGAGGAGTTGCTGATAAATGGCCAAGGCTTGGGCATAGTTTCCTCCTTCCACTAGCCGCTGCCCTTCCTGCATCAGCCGGCTCACTGGGCTATTGGCGTGGACTGGCGATGCCATCCAAAGGCCAAGACTGGCAATACTAGCCCACAAAAGGGAATTGATGCGCATTGTGAGTGAGTCCTCCTCGCAAACGTTAACCCTAACTTAACGGTTGTTTACAGCTCCCTTAAGAGATACTGCAAATTCCCCCAAGGGCGATCGCCAAGGGTTAAGAGATCTAGTTAAAGCAAACTCAGGGTCTATTCTGGACAATTTTGACCCCCATGGCAAATCAGGCGAAATTAATAAGGTAGGTGTCCGATGGCGAGACGATGCAATATTGCCCTTGTGGGCAACTACAACAGTGGCAAAACGACCCTTGCAGAAAGTATTTTGCGCCTTACCCATGCCACCAAGGGGAAAGCCATTGGTCTTCTGGATACCAGTCCTGAGGCGCGCGATCGCCAGATGGGCGTGGAACTGAATGTTGTCCATACCCAGTATGGGGAGCTAGACCTCACCCTTCTCGACTGTCCCGGCTCCGTGGAATTGCTCCAAGAAACCCTCAATGCCCTTGTGGGTGTGGACATGGCGATCGTTGTCTGTGAACCCCTGAGCGATCGCGCCTTTACCCTAACCCCCCTATTCAAATTCCTCGATGACTGGCAAATTCCCCATATCCTTTTTCTCAACAAGATGGAGCGTGCCCATGATCCCTACAGGGAGATTCTAGCCGCCTATCGCCAAGCCTCCAGCCGCCCCCTTGTGCCCCACCAGTACCCCATTTGGCAGGGGGATGACCTCTTGGGCTACATTGACTTAGTGACGGAGCAGGCCTATCACTACCATGCGGGAGCAGCGGCGGACTTAGTCCCCTTTCCTTCGGAATTGCAAGCCGTTGAACAGGCGGCGCGGGCAGAGCTACTGGAGGCTCTGGCCAACTACGATGATCACCTCCTGGAAGAACTCCTGGAGGATATCGCGCCACCGGAAAGTGAAATTATGGCCGATTTGCGCTGGGAGTTGGGAGCCGACTTAATTGTGCCCGTCTTTTTTGGCAGTGCCCAAACGGATTATGGTGTGCGCCCCCTCTTGGCCGCCCTCGATCGCGAAGCACCCGATGCCACAGCAACCGCTGCCCATCGCCAGATCAACGGTGAGGAGCCTCTCGCCCAAGTGCTCAAGACGTTCTATATCCCCCAAGGAGGTGGCAAACTCTCCCTTGTGCGGGTCTGGCAGGGCACCTTGACCGATGGCATGAGCTTGAATGGAGTGCGCGTGGGTGGCATCTACCGTGCCCAGGGCACGCAATTAGAATCCTTGGGGCAAGCAACGGCGGGTGAGGTGGTCCTATTGGCACGGCTGGAGGGCATTCGTACCGGTGAGACCCTCAGTGGCAGTGGTCAGGTACCGCCTTTGCCCTGTGCACCGCAACTGGAACCGGTCTATGCCCTAGCCATTACTCCCAGTAAACGGAGTGACGAGGTGAAGCTCACTGGCGCGCTGCAAAAACTCCTTGAGGAAGACCCGGCGCTGCGTTGGGAACAGCATGGTGATACCCATGAAATTATTCTCTGGGGACAGGGCGACATTCACTTGCAGATTGCCCTCGATCGCCTGCGGCGCAAATATAACCTACCGATGCAAACCCATCTACCCCAAGTCCCCTACCGGGAAACCATTCGCCGGAGTATCAAAAACAGCCATGGCCGCTATAAACATCAAACCGGTGGCCACGGCCAATTTGGGGATGTATACCTCGATATCGCTCCCCTAGAGCGCGGCAGCGGCTTCCAATTTAGTGAAACCATTGTCGGCGGCGTTGTTCCCAAGCAATATATCCCTGGTGTTGAGCAGGGGGTGCGCGAATTCCTAAACCAAGGTCCCTTGGGGTTTCCGATTGTGGATGTGGCTGTTACCCTCACCAATGGCTCTTACCACTCTGTGGATAGCTCTGAGCAAGCCTTTCGCCAAGCCGCCCGCCTCGCGATGCAAGCGGGAATTCCCCAGTGTGAACCGCAACTCCTAGAACCCATCATGGCGGTGCAGGTGTGGATGCCCCAAACCTTTACTGCTAAGGTGATGCAGGCTTTGACGGGGCGGCGCGGTCAGGTTTTGGGCTACAGCTGTAAGGAGGGTTGGCCCGGCTGGGAACAGATTGAGGCGTATTTACCCCAAGCGGAAATGCATGACTTTGTCGTGGAGTTGCGATCGCTGACCATGGGCACGGGTGGCTTCCATTGGCAATTTGACCATCTTCAGGAAGTACCGGAGAAACTGGCCGCAGTGATTGTCCAGCGCCACAAAAACCCCTAGGCCACGCCTTGAGCTGCCTTGGCCTGCAATTCCTGAAGTCGTGTGGCCATAATCTGCCGTATCTGCGCCTCCTGCTGGCGATCGCCCTCATCAAGGTCGTCGGCCACCGTGCCGGGAGCGGCTTGGAATTTCTTGAGTTGACGGTCAAAGACACTATTGGGAAAGCGGCGGTACTCAACGGTCCGCTGCTCGAGGCGGGCGGTGTGGCAAAACTGGTGCAACCAATAGGCATAGGCCACATCCTCAGCCCCATAGCGAAATTGGCGAAACACCTCATCCTCTGGAAAGCCGCCAATAAACTCGTGGACTTCGCGGCGCACAGCCAGGTTCAGCACCAAGGTTTGCTCGAGGCTCTTGTGCCAGTAGGGATGCAGGCGATCGCGACAATAGACCCCCGTGCGCACCGCCCCAAAATAGGCCGGGGCATAGGGTTCCGGTAAGGGCTGATTCAACACCGATAGGGCTAAAAACAGGTGCTCAGGGCGGTATAGATCATCGGCATCACAGAAAAAAATCACCTCACCTTTGGCTAAGCGCACCCCAATGTTTCGCGCTGCTGCAATCCCAACGTTCGTCGGCAGGCCCACCAATTGCAGAGGGACAGCATTCGGCCATCCTGCCATCGCCACATCGCAGGTGCGATCCGTTGAACCATCGCTAATCAGGATCAATTCCCCCTCAGGGGTGTAGGGGAAGTGCTGTTGGAGGTAGCGGCAACTGGCAGCAATGCTCTCAAGGGTTTCGCGAAAGATCCTTTCTCCCCGCTGGGTTACCACATTGTAGGCGGGCATCACAATCGAGAAGGAACGCAGGCCAGCAAGTTCCACAGCAAGTCCCTCCGTCACTCGCCCTCATTTTCTCCCTAGGAGGGGCTTCGATGCAAAAATTGCCCGAGGTGTTGACAAACGCTCAGGGTATTCGCTACATTAACTAATGCTGAGTCTTGCCCCCATCGTCTAGTGGCCTAGGACACCTCCCTTTCACGGAGGCGACGGGGATTCGAATTCCCCTGGGGGTATCCTACACCGGCAACCTCACACGAACGGTGGATAGTTGATTCACCGCTCCCCTGCTAAAGTGCCACAATACGGAAAGTAGTGCAGGAGACAAAGGATGGATTGGGCAACGCGGGTGATGCGGGTCACGCCGTCGGTAACGCTGGCGATTGATGCCAAAGCCAAGGCAATGCGGGCGGCTGGAGAAGATGTCTGTAGCTTCAGTGCAGGCGAACCCGACTTTGACACCCCTGCCCACATTCGTGAAGCTGTGAAAACAGCTCTCGATCAAGGTAAAACTCGCTATGGTCCGGCGGCAGGGGAACCGGCTCTGCGGCAGGCGATCGCCACCAAGCTCAACCGCGACAACCACCTGCCCTATCGTGCGGAAAATATCCTCGTCACCAATGGCGGCAAGCAGGCCCTCTTTAACCTGATGCTGGCCCTGATCAACCCCGGCGATGAGGTGATTATTCCTGCCCCCTACTGGGTGAGTTATCCAGAAATGGTGCATCTAGCCAGTGGCACGCCAGTGATTGTGGCAACCACGCCGGAAACGGGCTATCGAATTACCCCTGCGCAACTGGAGGATGCGATTACACCGAAGACACGGCTGGTTGTCCTCAATTCCCCCAGTAACCCCACGGGCATGGTCTATACACCTGAGGAAATTCGTGAGCTGGCGGCAGTGATTGTGCGGCATCAACTGTGGGTCGTTTCTGATGAAATTTACGAAAAAATACTCTACGACGGTGCCGAACACCTGAGCATTGGCGCAGTCAGTGGGGCTGCCTTTGAGCGCACCATTGTTTGCAGTGGGTTTGCCAAGGCCTATGCCATGACCGGCTGGCGAGTGGGCTACCTAGCAGGGACAACGGAGATTGTTAAAGTGGCAACCAAAATTCAGAGCCACAGCACCTCAAATGTGTGTACATTTGCCCAGTATGGCGCCCTTGCTGCCTTAGAAGGAAGTCAAGACTGTGTGGCTGAGATGGTGGCAGCATTTCGCGAGCGCCGTGCCTATATGTATGCCGGGATTTGTGAGATTCCGCGGCTGCGCTGTCTCAAACCCAAGGGGGCATTTTATTTGTTTGTGGATATTGGCGACACGGGTATAGGGTCCGTGGAATTTTGCGATCGCCTGCTGGAGGAGGAAAAAGTGGCCGCCGTCCCCGGTAAAGCCTTTGGCATGGATGATCACATTCGCCTCTCCTACGCCACGGATCTAGCCACGATTGAAAAAGGCCTGACGCGACTAGCGAAATTTGTCCAGCGGCTCTAAGTCCCCAACTGCCCCATCGCTAGCAGCAACCCCCTCAGGGGAGTCTAGGAGTCTAAAATAACCACTTCCTCTTGGGGACGCTAGAGTTCTACTTGGCGGTCTTGGGTATTGATCAGCGCAGCAGTCCCAAGGACACCCCCAGTGGCTGATACGCCTGCATGTTGGCGCCTAAGCGGTCAATAGGATCCGAGGGCGATCGCAACTCAGTAACGAAATCCGGCACGATTGGGATAAAGCCCGTCAGATCAATATCCTCTAGGGGGGAGTCAGCCATCCAAGAGATGTCTGGGGAAAGTTGGCCGCTCCCCAAAGCTGTAAATAGCCCGTCAAGGTATCAAAGGCACGCTCCACTGGCGTTTGCCGGCGCCAAAGCCCCACCTCCCAATCAGCTCAAAATTGTGGGTACCCCTTTGCCCTCTGTTGGTGGCATGATCATGAATTCTCCGGTTTGCTCAATTGTAGAGGCAGCTCAGGAGGATGCGGCAGCGTTGATCAAAGCACCGGTGCATTGTGGACATTGGGCAGCAGCGGCGAGCTATCCACAGGGGTGGGAGGAGTCATGCCCCTTGCCCAAATGGTGTAATGGTGTAACTCGCTCAGGCCCCTTAGAGATGCTCTTTCACATGTTGCCATGCCAGTTTGGCTGCACCGACGATGCCTGCGGAATTCCCAAGGGTTGCTCGCAAACACTGGAGGTGATGACGGGAGGTGGGCAGCACCCGCTCCTCCAATTCAGCAATCATCGAGGGAAAGAAGAGATCACTGGCGGCACTTATCCCCCCGCCAATAATCACTGCTTCCGGGGTGAGCACATACACAAGGCTAGCAATGCCAGCGGCTAATTCGCGGCCATAGGTTTGCCAGAGGGCGATCGCCTCAGGATCGCCATTTTTGGCCCGCTCTGCCATCTCATGGGGTTCACAGCCCCAACGCCGCCGCAGGGCTTGGGCGGAAACGTGTTGCTCCAGGGAACCGCGATTGCCACTGTTGCAGGGAGGCCCGTTGTAGTCGAGGGTAATCAGCCCCAACTCGCCGGCGGTGCCATCTCGACCAACGAACAACTCCCCATTGAGGATAATGGCACCCCCTACCCCCGTCCCCAATGTGAGCAAAATTAAGTCTTTGAACTGATTCCCTGCTCCTAGCCATGCTTCTCCGAGGCCGGCGCAGTTGGCATCGTTACCAATCACTGTGGGTTTGCCCGTCAGGTGTTCCAGGCTATCGCTAATCGGCACTTCGTACCAGTCAAGGTTAATGGCACGGCGGGCAATGCGACCGCTGGCATCCACAGGCCCCGGTATGCCCATACCAATCGCCAATGCCTGATCCTCACCATCCAGGTCTTGAATCCCCTGCAAAATTGCTTTGATCACCCGTTCTGGAAAAGGGGGCTGAGGAGTCGGCAACGTCAGGGCATTGAGGCAGTCCCCCTTGGGACTAAAGCGCCCCATTTTGATGGCCGTGCCACCGAGATCAACGCCAATAACGTAGGGTTCACTCACAGAGATGTTGTTCGTCTCAATTGCAGGCGATCGCGGGCATCGTCGCCCAGTTGAATCGTTACATCCGATGCTAGCACACCCGTACTCTCCACCCGCACTTCTCCAAATCCCAACAGTAACTGCACCTGACGCGCTGCCGCCAAGTCCCCCTGCTGGGCAATGATCCGCGTAATCGGGATCGGTTGGGGCAATGGCTCCGCCACCAGGGGATGGGGGTAACCGGCGGTTGCCAGTTGCTCACTCAGACGCATCACCAATGATTGGGGCAGGTTGGTATTTTGAATGGCAATCCGCACTTGGGCAGGGGAGGGCAAACCCGTCTCCCGTGGATCAGCCGTAGGGGTATCACGGAAATACTGATCCGTTAGCCAAGCAATCCGTTGGTAATTGGGCAACCAATAGCTCACTGCCACTTCCTCAGTGGTGCCATTAAAGTTCCCCGGCAGCAGCAGAAACTGCACCCGCGATCGCGGCAACCTGGTCAGGAATTGGCCCAAGCTCATCAATTCTTCAACCGTTAAATTCGTATCCAAGTTTTCGCGAATAATACTGAGAATGTGGGGAGTACGGGCAAGGGTTTCCGGCCGAGCCGTTTGCTCCATCAATGTCCGCAAGAACATCTGTTGTCGCTGCACACGGCCAATATCCCCAAGGGCATCGTAGCGAAAGCGCAGAAATTGCAGGGCTTGCTGGCCATTCAGGTGGTGTCGTCCGGCTTGCAAATCAATATAGAGGTGCTGACTCTCATCGCGATAGCGCATGGCTATGGGCACATCGAGGGTCACACCCCCAAGGGCATCAATGAGTTTCTCGATTCCCTGAACATTAATGCGCAAATAGCGATCAATGGGCACATTTCCCAACAGCTCACTGACCGTCGCTGCTGCCAACGCTGGCCCCCCAAGGGCATTGGCTTCGTTGATTTTGGCATCCCCGCGGCCGGGAATAAAGGTCAGGGTATCGCGGGGAATTGAGAGTATCACTAAACGTTGCTGCACTGGATCAAAGCGCACCAATAGAAGCGAGTCCGATAGTCCCTCAACGGAATTAACGAGGGCATGGTAGGTAAGGTTGGGGTCGGGGGGGTGATCTAAGTCGGAGGTTAAGACCTTAGAGCCAATGAGCAATAAATTTAGGGGCTGATGCAGCCTTGCCCCTGTCCAGCGATCGCCCCGTTGAAACACCTGCCACTCCTGAGGGCTGAGCGATCGCTGCATGAGCGGTGTACTCTGACTCAGTAGCCCCCAGAGTGCCCCTAGGCTGCCGGAGATCAGGGCAACCCCTAGCCACAACACCAGTCGCCAAAATAAGACCTCTTCTTCAGGCGGAGCCGGTTGTCGTCGGCGTTGCCATCGAATCAACACTGTTGCCTCGCCACACTAAAATTCCCTTAAGCCTACCATATAGCTCTTTTCTCCTAGGACATCCATCAAGGGTCTTCGATAGGGAGTTTCACCCGTTGGCCTCTATGTCCTTCCCATCAAAAGAACGGTCAACAAGTTGGCAGGATACAATACTCAAATATCACTCAAATATCCAACCCATCAGGAACCAATTGCGGCCAACATGCAATTTATTGACCTTGCAGAAATTCACGTCAAAGCCGGCAAAGGGGGTGACGGCATTATTGCCTTTCGCCGTGAAAAGTATGTGCCTGCAGGGGGGCCATCGGGGGGCAATGGTGGCAATGGCGGCTCGGTGATTCTCAAGGCAGTCTCGAATTTACAAACGCTGCTGGACTTTCGCTATGCCCATGTTTTCAAGGCAGAAAATGGCCAACGGGGCGGGCCGAATAACCGTACCGGTGCCTGTGGTGCGGATTTAGTGATTGAGGTGCCCTGCGGCACAATGGTCTGGGATGCGGAAACCGGGGAATTGCTGGGAGACCTTACGACCCCCGGTCAAACGCTGCTTGTGGCTAAGGGAGGCAAAGGGGGGTTAGGGAATAAGCACTTCCTCAGCAATCATCAGCGGGCACCGGACTATGCCCTACCGGGCTTGGAGGGAGAAGAACGGCATCTACGGCTAGAATTGAAGCTACTGGCCGAAGTGGGCATTATTGGCCTGCCTAACGCGGGCAAGTCCACACTGATTTCAGTACTGTCAGCAGCGCGACCCAAAATTGCGGATTATCCCTTTACAACCTTGGTGCCCAATTTGGGAGTGGTCCGCCAACCCAATGGCGATGGAACGGTATTTGCCGATATTCCGGGTCTGATTGCTGGTGCCCATACCGGGCTGGGGTTGGGGCATGAGTTTCTCCGCCATATTGAGCGCACCCGGCTGCTGCTGCATTTGATTGATGCCACGGCTGAGGATGTGGTGGCTGCCTACCAAACGATTCGCGATGAGTTAGTGGCCTACGGCCACGGCTTGGGCGATCGCCCCCAAATCGTCGCTTTGAATAAAATTGATGCCCTCGATGCCTCGCAAATCACGACTCTTCAAGAGACCCTCGCTGCCTACGTGGGTCAACGGGTTTTTGCTATCTCGGCGGTAGCTCGTCAGGGGTTAGAGCCTCTCTTAGAGGCTGTTTGGCAGGAACTGGGGGTCAGCGTTTCCCATTAGTATTCTTGATGGTGACGGGGGCTGTTGAGGAACTCGCGAGGAAAAAATGAATACCAGGGGCTACCTTGTCTCGGGCGCGATCGCCCTTGGAAGTTGTCTAATTTTGGGTCTGTGTTTTCCAACTCTAGCCCTGCAATTTCAGGAAATTGCCAATGAAATTTATCAACAACAATTTCAGGGACTTGCCAATCAAATTGATCAACTGCGAGAACAAGGGAATATACAGGCTGCTATCCCCCTAGCAGAGCGCTTTGTGACCCTTGTGGAAAAGATCCTAGGCCCCAACCATCCCCTTTTGGCAGCGACTCTCAACGAGTTGGCACAGCTCCATGTTGAGCAGGGAAATTATGCAGCAGCCCTCCCCCTCTATCAACGGGCATTGGCTATCTATGAGCGGGCTGGAGGGTCAGATCAACCATCGGTGGCTGCAATACTCAATAACTTGGCCAACCTCTACCGTGCCCAAGGGAACTATGATGCTGCGCTGCCAGTGCTTCAGCGGTCATTGGCGATCGCCGAAAAGACCCGAGGGTTAAATCATCCTGAGGTGGCGATCACGCTCAATAACATGGCGCTCCTCTACACTGAGCAAAAAAAGACCGCTGCCGCTCTGCCCTTGTATCAACGCGCCCTCAGGATCTTTGAGCAAACCCTTGGGGAGAAAAGTCCCTATGTGGCAACAACGCTGAACAACCTTGCAAACCTGTATCGACGACAAAAGAATGCCACCGCCGCCTTGCCCTTGTACCAACGTGCCCTTCAGATTCGCGAACAAACGTTGCCCGCAGGTCACCCCGATATTGCTAATAGCTTGAATAATTTAGCCACGCTCTATTTTGATCAGCGCAACTATGCAGCAGCACTGCCTCTTTATCAACGCACACTGGCGATCGCCCAATCTCGCCTAGGGCACAACCATCCCAATACTGCCCTTGCCCTGAGTAACCTTGCTGCTGTCTATTGGCAACAGGGCAATCTTACCCAAACCCTTGCCCTACTGCAAAACGTACAGGAGATTGAGGAAAAGAACCTCAGTGAAAATTTGATCGTGGGTTCCGAGGATTACAAGCGCAATTATTTGGCGACATTTCAAGACAGCACCAATGCCATTCTCAGCTTGCATCTCCAGAGTCTGCCCCGGCACCCTGAGGCCACTGCCCTTGCTCTGACAACCATCCTGCGCCGCAAGGGGCGGTTACTCGATTTTTTCAGCCAAAACCAAGCACGACTGCAACGGCAACTGGCGGCTCCAGATCAAGCGAAGCTTGAACAGCTCACCAAACTGCGCACAGCCATCGCCAAACTCGTTTTTGCTTCGGCAGAGCCAGCAGCTTTCTCCCAAGTGCAGCAGCTGCAAACCCAAGCCAGTCAACTGGAAGCCGAACTAAGTTTGCGCAGTGCTAGCTTTCGCGAGCTGACTCAACCCGTAACCATTGCTGCGGTTCAACGGTTGATTCCAGCCAATGCTGCTTTGATCGAGTTTATTCGCTATCGCCCCTACGACTTGCGCACCCAGAGGTTTGGTGAGCCGCGCTATGGCGTCTATGTGTTGCCTGCTAGAGGTCAACCCCTAGGAAAAGATCTGGGCCCTGCTGCTGAAATAGATGCCCAAGTACGCCAGACCCGTTTCCGTTTGGCTGACCGGCGTTTACCGAAGGTTGAAGTTCAACGGGCAGCTCAAGCTCTGACTGAGCAGGTGATTACCCCCATTCGTCCGTGGCTTGGCAATGCAACTCATTTGCTCATTGCGCCGGATGGGGAGTTGAATACCATTCCCTTTCAGGCTCTTGTGGATGCCCAAGGGCGCTATCTGGTGGAATCCTATTGGATTACATTGCTAACCTCTGGGCGGGAACTCCTGCGCATCCTATCCCGACCTGTAACTGCGAATCCCCCGTTGATTATTGCTGACCCGAGTTTCGATCGCTCATCAACGATGCACGCCCTTGATGGGCGGGGTTTGACTTTTACTCCCCTACCGGGAACGGCGGAGGAAGCGCAAGCACTCAGGGCGCTCGTTCCCCAAGCCCAAGTGTTACTGCAAGCTGCAGCCACCGAAACCGCAGTTAAAGCCGCCAATTCTCCTAAAATTCTCCACTTGGCTACTCACGGTTTCTTTTTAGCTGCTTCCGGGAACAAAGACATCCTTGAAAACCCCCTCCTGCGATCGGGGTTGGTCTTGGCAGCATCTAACGAACGCCAGCGTGGCTCAGAGGGTGATGATGGCCTCCTGACTGCCTTAGAAGTCACCGGCATGAATCTTAGGGACACAGAATTAGTCGTGTTATCCGCCTGTGATACGGGGCGAGGGGAGGTGGTCAATGGCGAGGGGGTCTATGGGTTGCGGCGAGCCTTTACATTGGCTGGGGCGCGATCGCAGGTGAGTACCCTGTGGAAAGTGGATGATCGAGTAACCCGCGATATCATGATCGCCTTTTACCAAAACCTGCAGCGAGGGATGGGGCGAACAGAAGCCCTGCGGCAAGTCCAGCTTCAGCGACTCAAGGATGAATCTCCCTACTATTGGGCAGCCTTTGTGTCCAGTGGTGATTGGTCTCCCTTAGCATTGCCCCGATGACGATGGTTCGTGCGATTCAATACCGTCTGGCCCTGTGGTACGTCGGAGTAACGGCACTTCTGCTCCTCATTTTTGGGACAGGGTTCTTTTTCTATGTGCGGGGAACGCTGATTGAGCGCGTTGATGACACCCTTAGCCACGTTGTTGAGGTGGTGAGTCGCTCCCTGATTATTGACACGGGCACTGCGGAAGTCATTGATTGGCAAACTAGTTTAGGCAGTAGCCCCCTTGCTGGGCTAGAGGAAGATCACATTGACCTTGAGGGGTTTACCCCAGATCAGCAGTTGGCTTGGAGCACGTTTTCAGAACCCCTGGATCTGCCCTTGCATCTGAGTCGGACAGCGGAAACGGTACAGGTGGCAAAGGATCGCTGGCTACGGCAGATGACGGTGGCTTTAGTCGTGGGCGATCGCCTGCTAGGCTATTTGCGGGTTAGCCATCCTTGGTTCGAGGTGACCCAACCCAGTCAAGCCCTCCTCTGGGATCTCTTAGTCGGTATTACCATCACGCTGACACTGGTGAGTATTAGTGGCTGGTTCCTGTCACGGCTGGCGATCGCCCCCTTGCAGCAGTCCTATGCCTATTTGAAGCAATTTACCGCCGATGCCTCCCATGAACTGCGCAATCCGGTGGCCCTGATTCAAACCAATGTCCAAGTTGCCCTAGCCACTGCGGATCCGCAAACCCAACGCCAGCAACTTCTGGTCATTGAACGCCTCAGTCGTCGCCTCAGCCGTTTGGTGGATGATTTGCTGTTTCTGGCTCGCCAAGATAGCGGCATGATTCCCCTGCAGGCCCAACCCTGCCACCTCGATGCGATTCTTTTGGGGGTGATTGAGGAGCAGATGCCCCTGATTGAACAAAAGCACCTGCAACTGGCGTTGGAGCTCGCAGATCCCCAGACCTCAGAAGCAGCCGCCTATCGCCTTTGGGGCAACCCCGATCATCTCAGCCGCCTCCTAAGCAATATCCTCAGTAATGCCGTGCAATATACCCCTGCGGGCGGTCAGATTCAAGTGAGGTTAGATCAGCAGGGCAAATTCTACCGTCTGGTGATTGCCGATAATGGACCGGGGATTCCTGCCAGTGAACTGCCCCGCCTTTTTGATCGCTTTTATCGCCTTCAGGGCACAAAATCCGAGGGAACAGGTTTAGGGCTGGCGATCGCCCAGTCCATTGTTCAGGCCCATCGAGGTCAGATTCAGGTGACGAGTGAAGTCGGTCAAGGTACCTGCTTTACGATTCTGCTGCCAACAGAAATAAAAGAGATCTAGATCGCTGGTACGATCATCGCCAGAGTCATCCCCAAATCAGCCAATTTCATTAGGATTGCCACCCCTGTGCAAAAGAAGTCGCGTTCGCTTGCCCACATTGCCACCATTGTTGCCGTTGCTACGCTGTTGAGTAAAGTCGCGGGACTGGTTCGCCAGCAGGCGATCGCCGCCGAATTTGGTGTTGGCGCCGCAGTGGATGCCTACAGTTACGCCTATGTGATTCCGGGGTTTCTCTTTGTGCTCTTGGGGGGGATCAATGGCCCTTTCCACAGTTCCATCATCAGTGTGGTTCTCAAGCAACCCCCAGAAAAAGCCGCGCCCCTCGTGGAAACCATTACCACCGTTGTGGGCGTCCTCCTGCTGGTGCTCACCGCCATTTTGATGGTGCTGGCGGAACCCTTAATTCAACTCATTGCCCCCGGCGCAAGTCCAGAGATTCAAGCCTTAGCCGCAGAGCAGTTTCGGATTATGGCGCCCTTGGCGGTGCTCTCGGGTTTGATTGGGATTGGCTTTGGCACCCTCAATGCTGCCGATCAGTATTGGCTGCCCTCCATTAGTCCCCTGCTGTCCAGCTTGGCGGTGATCATTGGGATTTGGTTCTTTGCTGATGAGTTTGGCCCAGTGGTACTTGCTTGGGGAACCCTAGTGGGAGGAATACTGCAATGGCTCGTACAAATTCCTGCCCAATGGCAAGCGGGCATGGGTACATTGCGATTACGTTTTGATTTCAATCGTCCTGAGGTGCGGGAGTTAATTCAACTCATGGGGCCTGCCACCCTATCCTCGGGAATGCTCCTGATCAGCGTTTATATCAGTCTCTTCTTTGCCTCCCAGTTGCCGGTGGGTGCTGCGTCGGCCTTGAGTTACTCCCAACTCCTATTTCTGACGCCCTTGGGGATTCTCTCCAATGTAATCCTTGTGCCCTATATGCCCATTTTTTCCAAGTTGGCACAGCCAGAACACTGGCCGCATCTTAAGGAACGCATTCGCCAGAGCTTGGTCCTCACTGCCTTGAGTATGATGCCCCTCGGTGGCCTGATGGCGGCCTTGGCCTTACCGGCAGTGCGGGTGGTCTATGAGCGGCGTGCCTTTGATTTTCAGGCCTCCCAACTGGTGGCGGCGCTGCTGCTGGTCTATGCCATTGGTATGTTTTTCTACCTTGCCCGCGATGTGATTGTCCGTGTCTTTTATGCCCTAGAGGATGGCCGCACACCACTGTATATCACCCTCTGGGGATTGGGATTTAATGCCCTGTTTTGCTTTTTCTTTACCCAAGTCTTTGGCGCTGTCGGTTTGGCAATGGCCACTGTTGGCGTGAATACGGTATCGTTTATTGCCCTTACTTGGATTTTGCACCGTCGTTTGGGGGGGCTGCCTTGGGGGCAGCTTATTGTGCCTTTGGCAGGAATTGCCCTAGCCAGTGTTCTCGCTGGTGGGGCAGGTTGGGGTGCCCTCAAAGGACTGGAATTACTCTGGGGGCGGGAAGGCTTGGGGGTGCAACTGTTGCAACTGGCGATCGCCGGCAGTGTCAACCTGATCGTTTTTGCAGCGATCATCTCACCCCTAAATCTGCCAGAGGTGGAGTTTTTTCTGAGCAAAGTACGGCGATTTTTGCCTAAGCGATACCAGTAATCGATTGCCGTAGTATGCTAGTAAACCGGCCAATGACGAGCCGTGCTTCATCCCATCTGCCTCTGCTTTGGAGTGCGCCATGAAAGTTGTTTGTTCACAATCGGTTCTCAGTAGTAAGCTCGCCCCCCTGAGTCGCGTTGCCCCTAGCAATCCGTCGCACCCGATTTTGGCGAATATTCTTCTGCAAGCTGAGGGTGGCCGCCTTGGCCTCTCCGTCTTTGATCTTAGTCTGGGAATGCAAATCTGGCTCGATGCAGCGGTGAAGGTGCCGGGGGCGATTACCGTTTCCGCCAAGCTCTTTAGTGAGATGGTGTCGCGGATGCCCAATCGCGATATTGAGATTACGGCGGAAGATACGCGGGTGATCCTTGATTATGGCAGCGGTTTCTTTGAGATTCAGGGGATGAGTGCTGAGGAATTTCCGGCGTTGCCGACCTTAGAGGATGTGACGCCGATTACGTTAACCGCAGAGGCATTACGGCGGGGACTTCAGGGGAGTTTGTTTGCGGCCAGCACTGATGAAAACAAGCAAATTCTCAGCGGGTTGCACGTGACCTTTGAGCGCGATCGCCTTGAGTTTGCGGCGACCGATGGCCACCGCCTTGCTGTTACCGTTACTGAACAGCCTGTTCCTGCAGAACCCCTCTCGCCAATTACCATTCCAGCAAAATCCCTCAAGGATCTAGAGCGGCTGATGGCGAAACAAGATGGGATGGTCGCACTTCGCTGTGACCCCACCCAAGTGGTGTTTGACATTGGCAATGATGCCCGGATTACCAGCCGTCTGCTGGAGGGCCAGTACCCCAATTACCGCCAACTCATTCCCAAGACCTTTGCTCGCCAAGTAACGGTTGAGCGATCGGCCCTGGCAGATGCCCTAGAGCGGGTGGCGATTCTTGCGGCGCAAAAGAATAACGTTGTCAAAATCAACATTGATACTGAGGCTCAAGAATTGAAACTCTCCGCCGAGGCTCCGCAATTGGGCAGTGGTGAAGAGAATCTACCAGCTCAAATTTCAGGGGAGTCGATGGTGGTGGCCTTCAATGTCAAATACCTTCTAGAGGGGCTGAAGGTCATGAATAGTGCTGATGTGCAACTGCAACTCAATGGCGAAACTCAGCCTGCGATCCTCCTTCCCCTTGGGGAAGCCCAGATGAAATACTTGGTGATGCCCATTCAAATTCGCAGTTAGCGCAGGAAGTTGCTGGTGAGCCAAAAGGTCACAAAAACACCAATGCCCACCAGTTGATCCACAGTAAGGAAGACCCCCGGCAGACCAAGCTGATAGAGACCCACGGCCATCACTGATCCCAAGATCAGGGCAAGGAGGGTGATTAAAAAGGCACGGCCAAGGCGTTGTTCCTTGCGTTGCAGCCACACAAGGTTAAAGCCAACCCCCAGGGACAGTACCAGTGCCAAGGTGTCGGGATTGGCCTGAGCCAGCCCGATTGCCATCAGAACGGCATAGATGGTTGAGGTAATGGCAATGCCCCGCAGGTTGGGGGTGTCTAACTGCTGCTGCCACCACTGAAGGGCAGGATGATTTGCAATGCGATTTAGCTTAGCTGGCGCCGGTTCCTTGAGTTCCTCGGCGTAGCGAATGCGCTCGGGCACTTTGATTTTGCCCTCTTGGCGTTGCCGCAGCCGATCCATCAAAATTGCATCGTAGGCTGCTTCAATTTCGGTACGCTGCCGTTCATCCCCCGAATGAGCCGCTAATAGTGCATCCCGTGCTTCCTTAATCTGCTCGAAAGAAGCATCTTCTGGCACTTGCAGCTTTTCGTAGGGGTTGTCACTCATGGCAAATTGATCTTTGCTCATTGGCCATTCTTACGGGCAATATCAACGGCGGACTGAAGGCTAGCCTACAGCTTTTTCCTCAGGATGCCCTGCCTTTCCAAGGAGCTAATCTTGCTCGTTGAGATGGATGGCAGGGAAAAAACCGCAACGCGATCGCCTTCCCTCAAATTCTAGCGACTTCCTAGGGAAAACGAGAGAAAGTGGCGCTCGAGGGCATGCAACCGCTTAAATGTAACAAATAATTTACTTTCGAGATTTTTAATGATTCTTTACAACAGATCAGGCGATCGCCCCCTAGAAGAACAGCTTCTTATTGCAGATTTCCGTTGGTGCGATCGCGAGGCAGACAAACTTTAGCTTTGGGTTCAGTCGCTCAGGGGATGACTTGGGGAGGGGAAACTTTTGTATTTTTGTTTAATTTAACTAAAAAACTAACAACAAAAAAATGAAAATTAATTTCTTAAAGAACTACTTCTGTCCTGACAGGCTGAGAGAGCTTGAAAAATTTTTTACTGATTTTCAAGGAGGCTGAAATTTTATTACACAAAAATAATTTTCTTGACCGCTGCCGCTTCTGGCGATCGCTGGCGGACAATAGCAGTTAGGTCATCGTGTCGCTCCATTACCGAGGAGGCAAGGTCAACGTGAAACTCGCAGTGTACGGTAAAGGCGGAATTGGCAAATCCACCACCAGTTGCAACATCTCCGTGGCGCTGGCGCGGCGGGGCAAAAAAGTCCTGCAAATTGGCTGTGACCCCAAGCACGACAGCACATTTACCCTCACGGGCTTTCTGATTCCCACCATCATCGACACCCTCCAAGCCAAGGACTATCACTACGAGGATGTCTGGCCAGAGGATGTGATCTACAAAGGTTATGGCGGCGTCGATTGTGTTGAAGCGGGTGGTCCCCCAGCCGGCGCAGGGTGTGGTGGCTATGTCGTCGGTGAAACCGTCAAGCTCCTCAAGGAACTCAATGCCTTTGATGAATACGATGTCATTCTCTTTGACGTTCTTGGGGATGTGGTCTGTGGTGGCTTTGCCGCCCCCCTCAACTATGCTGATTATTGTCTGATTGTCACTGATAACGGCTTTGATGCCCTCTTTGCCGCCAATCGCATTGCCGCTTCTGTCCGCGAAAAAGCTCGCACCCACCCTCTGCGCCTTGCGGGCCTCATTGGTAATCGCACCAATAAGCGGGATCTCATTGAAAAGTATGTGGAAGCAGTTCCCATGCCCATTCTTGAGGTGCTACCGCTGATTGAGGATATTCGCGTGTCACGGGTTAAGGGCAAAACCCTCTTTGAGATGGCCGAAAGTGATCCTAGTCTCAACGATGTTTGTGACTACTACTTGAACATTGCCGATCAAATTTTGGCGCGGCCCGAGGGTGTCGTGCCTAAGGATGTCCCCGATCGCGACCTCTTTGCCCTGCTATCTGACTTCTACTTGAATCCACAGGGATCAGAACGTTCACTCGCCGCTGTCTAAAACTCCCCTAGAATACTCCACGGAACCCCTCGCTGGAGTGAGTATGAACCCTGAACAACTACGGCAAAGCGCACGCAGTAAGTGGTTGGCCTACTACCAAGAAAACCGCCATTGGATTGTTCGCTTGGCCATTTGGAGTACCTATCGCGGTCAACGGCGCCCCTCCTCGAGTTTTATTTTGGCAGTGCTCACGACCCTAGAGCCCCGCCTACTGGATGCTCTACCTGTCATTGTTGAACTCACCAACGATCCCGATCGCATCGTTTCTGCCCTTGGTTTGAACTTCAACCCTGACGAAGAACTAGCCAATCGCGATCATCCTGCGCAACTGCCCCCAGAACCTCGCTTACTACCCCCGAAGCCCTTTGTCAGTAATCGGGCTGAAGAACACAGTGAGGAGGCCGCTCAACGTCATCAAACCTAGTTGCAATAGTTTCTCAATTTGGAGGCTCTCCCTATGACTGTCACTGCTCCCAATGCCCTCAACTTTGAGTGTGAAACAGGTAATTACCATACCTTTTGCCCCATCAGCTGTGTGGCGTGGCTCTACCAAAAGATTGAAGATAGTTTCTTCTTAGTCATTGGTACGAAAACCTGTGGCTACTTTTTGCAGAATGCAATGGGGGTCATGATTTTTGCAGAACCCCGCTATGCCATGGCGGAGCTAGAAGAGGGGGATATATCGGCGCAACTCAATGATTATGAAGAGTTAAAGCGCCTCTGCCTCGAAATTAAGCGCGATCGCAACCCCAGCGTGATTGTTTGGATCGGCACCTGCACCACGGAAATTATCAAAATGGACTTGGAGGGACTAGCTCCCAAACTCGAAGCCGAAATTGGCATTCCCATTGTCGTCGCCCGTGCCAATGGTCTTGACTACGCCTTTACCCAAGGGGAAGATACGGTACTAGCAGCAATGGCTGCCCGTTGCCCCACCTCCACAGCAATAAGTGATCCAGAGGAACGCAATCCCATTCAACGTCTTCTCAACTTTGGCAAGAAAAAAGAAGAGGTCCAAGCTCAATCAAGCCAATACCACCCCCACCCACCCCTTGTTCTCTTTGGCTCCCTGCCAGATCCCGTGGTGACCCAACTCACCTTGGAATTGAAAAAACAGGGGATTAAAGTTTCAGGATGGCTGCCTGCCAAGCGCTATACCGAGTTGCCAGTCATTGATGAAGGCTACTATGTTGCTGGCGTCAATCCCTTCCTCAGTCGTACCGCCACCACCCTGATTCGCCGCCGCAAATGTCAACTCATTACGGCACCTTTTCCCATTGGCCCTGATGGTACTCGCACCTGGATCGAGCAGATTTGTGCTACCTTTGGCATTCAGCCCCAAGGTCTAGCGGAGCGCGAAGCCGAAACTTGGCAAAAACTCAGTGACTATCTTGAATTAGTGCGAGGCAAATCGGTCTTTTTTATGGGGGACAATCTCCTAGAGATCTCCCTAGCGCGGTTTTTGATTCGCTGTGGGATGCGGGTACTTGAAATTGGCATTCCCTACATGGACAAACGCTACCAAGCTGCTGAACTGGCCCTGTTAAGCCAAACTTGTGCCGAGATGGGGCATCCTTTGCCCACAATTGTTGAAAAACCGGATAACTACAACCAGCTCCAGCGGATTAAGGCGCTTCAACCCGATCTGGTGATTACGGGTATGGCCCACGCCAACCCCCTTGAGGCCCGTGGCATCAGTACCAAGTGGTCTGTGGAATTCACCTTTGCTCAGATCCACGGCTTTGGCAATGCCCGCGACATCTTGGAATTGGTGACTCGTCCCCTCCGGCGCAACCAAGCCCTTGCTGGATTAGGCTGGCAAAAACTGGTTGCCCACTGAGAAAAAGAACCCCCCTAAGGGGATCAAGAGGGGGCAAGCAGCCACCCTTAGAAGCGCTGTTGGGGCGGTTGTAAAATTTGATTTTCGATATTGGGTGGCATACTACCCGGTGTTGGCGAGTACTGGTAGCCAAACCCGGCATTCTGGGTATCATCAATAATCTTTGGTGTCACCATCACCACCAGTTCATTGCGCTGACGGCTGTTGCTTTCCCGGCGGAAGAGTCGCCCCAGGAGGGGAATATCCCCCAAGATGGGAACTTTCGTAACCGTTGAACGATCCTGATCTTGGATGATCCCCGCCAACATCAATGTCTGGCCATCGCGCAGGCGAATCCGCCCGGACTCCATCCGCCGTTGTGCCAGCAGCGTTCCGATCGAGGGGTTATCTACCCCCGGAAAGACCACGTCATAGGTGTCAGTAGGGGCACTCACTTCAGGAGAGAGTTGCAGTGTAATAAAGCCATTGTCGTCAATTTGATCCACTGTGACATTAAAAATGACTCCTGCTGGCCGAATAATAGGAGTAATCTGCTGAGATGTTATAGCTGCCCCACTACCCGTTGCCTGAGAACTCACCGTAGACTGAATCCCTGAGAAAATCTCTTGAGTTAAATTGACTTGGGCAGCGCTGCCCTCTTGAATCACAAGGGTTGGGTTAGTGAGAATTGTCGCATTTCCTGTGTCGATAGCTAATTGAATCTGGGCAAAAAAGTTACTGAGTAAACTACCCACTGGTGTGCCAGGAAAAGGGGGTAGGGGCTGAGGGGTCAAACTACCAACATTGGGTGTGGTACCCCGGATAACGCTAAGTCCCTCACTGCTGAAGATAGCTCCCCAAAGACCACTGCCAAAGTTAGTGATTAAGTCTGCATTTGCTGTCCGGGTCCGCGATAGATTAACGTCAATAAACTTGACATTCACCATGACCTGCCGCTTGCGGATGTCAAACTGCTGAATGAGTTGGGTGGCAATTTCCACCTTGCGGGGTGTGCCAATGAGGGTAATCGTGTTTGTACGAGGATCGCCAACGACCTCTAAGCCTTTTAGGAGTGTACTACGGCAAATTTGACTGACAACGCCGCCGGCCGCAGGTGGCACTTGCAACTGCTCACAGCCCGCTGGTGCTTGCGCCTGTCCTGTATCAGGCAGGTTGGCACCATACATCTCCAAAAGCTGCACAGCACCCAGCTGTAAGTCACCCTCACGAGTTCGAGTTTCACGGTTAAGACCTGTTTGAGCGATTGTCGCGGCTTGGCCACCCTGCCCGCCGGCAGTACCAATGGTCCCCCCCGTTTGAGCAAGGGAGCTAATTTCCCGCGTGATTGCGCCCGCACCAAAGACTCGCAGTTGATTCAAACGAATGGTGCGAACAATACGGTTTTGGGCATCGGGAGGTAACACTTGACCGATAAAGAGGGTGCGGCCCTGACGGTTGGCTTTGAGGTTGGTGACCCGCAGCACATAATTGAACACGTCCTGGACCGATTCGTTTTCAATGTCAAGGGAGATAGTGGGTCCGCCAGTCGTGCCCCCTTCAGGAAACACAACGTTCATATTGGCGGCACGAGCCAGTAGGGAAAGAACCTCCCGCACAGGAGCCTCCCGCAACAGTAGGCGGGGAATCCGTTCATTGGTGCCCAGTTGAATCACATCGGGATCAGCATTGAGAGGACTAATGAGCATATCGCCAACGGGTGGCGGTACTGGGCGCGGCAGAAAAGGCGGTACTGCGCTAGGGCCTGGGAACGTGGCCATGGGTTGGCCAGTGGGGGCAACTTGAGGACCAGCCGGGCCTTGAGCCGTCGTGAAGTTGATTTGCAGTCCGTTGCGTCCTTCGCGGATGACTTCACCAATGGGGGCAGCACTAATGCCATTCACGGTGACGCGGATGGTTTTCGCATCGAGTTGCACCACCTCGACGGAGGAGATCCCGGGAGCGGGGTTATCTTGGCGGAAGGCACCCCCTCGGGGTAGGCGCAGTTGGCTATTGGCAATGTCGGCGATGGAAGCATTGCCACGATTGACCGTAAAAACCGCTGGCCGTAGATTCCCTTGCACGTTAAAAAAGAGTTGGATACCGTTAGCAGCGGTCACAAGGCGAATGTCGGTAATTTCTGTAGCTGCGGCCCAAGTGGGCGTTTGACTTGCTGCAATGAGGGCCGTTGTGGCCACCCCGAAACCGAGACGATGTAAAAGCTGACTCACGATGCTTGACTCCTCACAAATGCTACCCAACCTACGAAAAGAGAATGCTCCTCAGTTCTAAAACAATCTACGCTGCTGCTTTGATTGCCATGCGCTATTGCTGTTGTGGTTGCTGCCCTTGTCCTTGCTGCTCACCTCCTTGGGGCTGCCCCTCCTGGGGTGGTGGTGCCAGAGCGGCAATTTCCTCAGGGGTTAGGGGTACATAGGCCATCAGCTTAAATGTGGTAATCACTTCGCCAGGCTGATCCGCAACGAGTTCCATCGTCAGGTTGTTAATAACGAGGAAGTTCTGCTGCTGATCAATTTTTTCCATGACCTGCAAAATGCTGGGAAATGGCCCTCGAATCGTAACGTTGGTTACCTGTTGTTTTAGTTTGGCATTGAGTTCTGGGCCCAGGGAGCCATCTTGGACAATTCCTGAAGCTGCACTATCGGGTTCAAAGGTATTGAGTTGGGCGCCGCTGGCTACGATCAGGCGGTTAAGGTCAAGGAGGAGGGTGTCAAGAGCTTTCTGGGAGGCAAAGAGCGATCGCACATCCCGATTTTCCTGCTTGGCGCGCTCTAACCCCGCGATCGCATCATTGAGTTGCTTCAGGAGCACTTCCCGCTGGGCGAGGTCATTTTCCTGTTGGGCGATTTCTTGCTGTAGCTTAGCGGCTTCCTCGAGCTTGGGGGCAATGAGCAAACTGCCCAGATAGACGGCGGCTCCCAAGCCGACAAGGGCAATCAATACCCCACTCACCACGGGTGTTAGGGTGATGCCAAAGACCGTCGGATAATTTGGTGCCGGTTCCTCAAACGGGGGGCCGCCAAAATCGCCAGTGAGAGTCATTGCTGTACCACTCCTGTTGCTTTGAGAAATTGAATGCGCGCCACCAGTCCTTGAACACCATTGGCGGCAAGTTGCTCAAGGAGTTCCGACGCCGGCAGGCTGGCGATCGCGGTCTTAACACTAAAGGAAACAGTTGTTATGTTCTCTTCTTTGTTGTCTGCCGTGGAGCGCTCAGCCTTGATCAATCGAGTCGCTTTGCCATCAAAGAAGGTAGAGCGATTTTGCAGCAGTAGTATAAAATCATTCACCGCATCAAAGGAAGTAGCTGTGCCCTCAATCGTTAACTCTGGCGAGGTGGCTCCCCCTTGGGTAATTTTGCGAATTTGTACCCCTACTGGTGTTTGAGTGGCCATACTGCGCATCACCGCTGACCAAGGTTTGATCTGATTAAAGACGGTGGCAAGGGCTTTGGTTTCGGCCGTAATTTGCTCTTGCTCTTTTTTAATTTGATCCAAACGTTGCAAATCCGGCGAAATTGCAGCAAGGCGATCTTGAATGGTTTTTTGCTTATTCGCCAGTTCCTGCAGCCAGAGGTTGGCACCCACCGAGCCAAGGAGAGCTAGACCCACAAAGAAGAGGGCAGCGATACCACCAATAATTATCGGCACATTACTCATTCCTGCCGCTGTGGTTGTCGTAGCAGCCATCCCCCCCACTTCGGGACGTTCTTTAAGGAGGTTAATCTCAATTGAGTACATAGGGCATGCTCCTAAGCGCCACGCAGACCAAGACCAATCACCGTGCCGAGGGCAGGGCGTTTTTCGAGGGGAATCTCTTCAGGGGTTTGCAGTCCCAGCAAACTAATGGGGTCAACTAACGTGGTGGCATAGTTGAGCCGCTGACTAAAAAACTCATCCACTTGACCAAGACTAGCACCCGGACCTGCAAGCAGCAACTGTGAGACCTCTAAACTCTCCCCCTGGTTCAGGTAAAAGTCAATGGAACGGCGGATTTCATCCGCGAGATCGGAGAGCACGCGCAAAATAGCGGCACCACTGGGGTTGAGTGCCCCCGTTACATCCATTGGCTCTAGGGGAACAGTCAGATTCTCAATGAGGTCAACGCCCATCGAAGGCGGCAAGTTCATGGCGCGGCTAATCGCTTCTTGCATCCGTTCTTTACCAATGGGCACTTTGCGGTTGAACTGGGGAATGCCATCCTTGACGATGCTAATTTCTGTGCCTTCATCGCCAATATCAATAATTGCTGCTGCTTCCCCCACAAACTGCTGTAGCGAATCCCGCAGCGTACGCATGAGGGCAAAGTTAGTGACTTCAAGGGCGGTCAGTTGTAAACCAGCTTGGGTAAAGGCATTGACGTAGGCGTCGGTTACCTCGCGGGGGGTACCCACCAGCAGGATTTCCACTCGCTCAATGCCATCCTCATCAACGGAGGTTCCCAGCTTTTGATAATCGACGTCGGCTTCTTCGCGGGGAAAGGGAAGGTAGAGGGGGGCTTCCTGCATGAGAACCACTTCCCGCAATTCGTAGTCCGGTAGTTCAGCAGGCAGGCGAATCAGGCGAATCACGGCTTCATTCATGGGAATGGCACTGATCACCTCTTTTTGTTTAATGCGCTTATCCTCAATCCCTTGACGGATGGCATCGGCAACGGCGGTGGTGTCAATGATGCGGCCTTCTTCAATGGCGCCTTCAGCCAAGGGTACGGAGGCCATGGCCGTCATTTTCAGGCCCTGCTTTTGTCGCTGAATCTGTACGATATTGACCCGCTCTGGGGTGAGTTCAATCCCCAAGCCTTGCTTTGGTTTTGCAAATAGGTTTCCCAGCACAAGATCACCCACCCGTAATGGTCAAGTGTCCATGAACGAAATGACGTGAAGAGTCAAGGATAAGGGTTTCACAACAGAGCAGCGCTGCACCCGAGGGGGTTATGCAAGTGCCGCTGTTGCTAAGGCGATCATAACCAATGGGGATCGCGTCTTTTCAATGGGTTGGTATGGTTTGCAAAGTGTCTTCATCCAAAAGTATAAAAAAGTAAAGGGCAAACCTGTGGGAATCTGCAAGATCCCTATTGCCTACTAGGAAAGACAAAAATGCTCAGAAAAAACGCTAGCTGCTGATGGGAAGCGATAAAAGTTGCCCACAGGCGCGGGCGATCGCCCAATCCTCTTGGGTCTGAACCACGAGAACTGACACGGGAGCAGTAGGCAGCGCAATGTTACGATCTCCTTGACCCTTTTCGTTAGCTGTGCTATCTAACTCAATTCCCAGCCAACCGAGCCCTCGGCAAATATCGCGGCGCACACCTGGGGCATTTTCACCAATTCCTGCCGTGAAGACCAACCCATCGAGACGCCCAAGAGCTGGCAAGAGACTGGCAATGCCCCGCTGTAGGGAATAGATAAAACAGTCATAGGCCAACTGGGCTTGGGGATTTCCTTGGTCAATGGCGGCCAAAATCTGCCGCAAATCATTACTCACGCCAGAGACGCCCAACAGTCCGGATTGCCGATTCACCAGCCGATCCAGTTCTGCAACCGTCCAACCACGCCGCAGCAGATAGAGCAAAATTCCCGGATCAATGTCACCACAGCGCGTCCCCATCATCACTCCCGCTGTAGGGGTAAAGCCCATGGTGGTTTCCACGGAAACTCCCCCTTTGACTGCAGTCAGGGAACACCCATTGCCGAGATGGCAGGTGATCAGGTGCAACTCGGCTAGGGGACGCTGCAACAGGGTCGCGGCCCGCTCACTGACGTATTGATGACTAATGCCGTGGAAGCCATAGCGTTGAATACCAGCCGTTGTTAGTTCATAGGGAATGGCGTAGGTGCGTGCCACTGCTGGCAGTTGGGCATGGAAAGCGGTATCAAACACGGCTACTTGGGGCGTTTGAGGACAAATGTCAGCCATTAATTCCATCCCCAGCAGGTTGGCTGGATTATGGAGCGGCGCATATTCACTCAATTCGCTAATCGCTGCTTTCACCTGCGCGTCCACTCGCACCGGTGCTTGGTAACGGCTGCCGCCATGGACAACGCGGTGACCGATGATCGTAATTTCTGCAAGGTTTTCTAGGAGTTTTGTCTGGCCACTGGTGAGGGTGTCTAGGAGGCTTTTGAGCCAGTCCCGTAGGCCTGCGATCCCCCCCTCTGGGTGAGTTAAGTTGGCTTCGTAGTGCTGGTTGGCAGTTGTTACCTTAAGACGGGCCACCGTCGGGTTTTGTCCCCAATCGAGGAGGCCTTGCCAAAGGGGAGCAGGGGGCCGAACAGCTGTTGCCCCTATTTCAGGTGCTAACCGATACAAAGAGGCTTTGAGGCTACTAGAGCCAGCATTTAACACCAGCACCGTGATCATGGCAGGCCAGTCAACGCATCGCCTCTATCCTACCCAAGCGCCTTTGGCCGATGCAGCGCAGAACACCTTGAGGCGAAAAACAGGGCCCTAGAATTGGGACAGGGATTGGGGAAGTTAGCATGTTTTGGCAAAAGCTGAAATGGCGGCGACATGGTGTGTATCTACTGTTGTTTGTCCTGGGGCTGTTAATTGCCGCAGTGGTGTTTACCCAATTGCGATCGCACCCGATTATCCGCCCTTCCCTAAAGCCGCTGCCTCAACATCCGCAGATTAAGGTACACATGAATCACTCCCCAGCCCACAGTTACCAAGAACCCTATCGCCCCTATACCCGTGAAGGGGAAGACCTTGAGGCAATTATGATTGAGCAGATTGCCAAGGCACAAAAGAGCATTGATGTGGCGGTGCAGGAGTTTCGCCTTCCGAATCTAGCCAAGGCTCTGGCAACACGGCAGCAGGCAGGCGTACGGGTACGGCTGGTCATGGAGAATACCTACACTGCCCCTTGGGCAAAATACACTGCAGCTCAAGTCAGAGCCATGGATCCAAGGATGCGAGAGCGCTATAACGACTGGAAAGCGCTTGTGGATACCAACGGCGATGGCCAACTCAGTGCTGCTGAGCTCAGCGATCGCGATGTGCAGACAATTCTCAACGAGGCGAAGATTCCTTGGATTGATGACACTGCCGATGGCTCCAAGGGCAGCATGCTCATGCACCACAAGTTTATTGTGATTGACAATCGCCAAGTGATTGCAACGACGGCAAACTTTACCCTCAGTGATGTCCACGGTGACTTGGGACGACCGGATACCCGTGGCAATGCCAACTCCCTTGTCGTGATTGATAGCCCCGCCGTGGCACGCCTATTTACCGAGGAATTTAATATGATGTGGGGGGATGGTCCCGGTGGTCAGCCCAACAGTCGCTTTGGGGTCAAAAAGCCAGTGCGTCCCCCCCAACGGGTGGCTGTGGGCGATGCCATGGTCACGGTGCGCTTTTCGCCGACCCCGCGATCGCAACCCTGGGTGACCTCCACGAATGGGTTAATTGGTCAAATACTCGGCCAGGCTCGCCAAAAAATTGATATGGCGCTCTTTGTCTTCTCGGATCAGGAACTGTCCAACGTTTTAGAGGAACGCCATAACCAAGGGGTGAAAATTCGTGCCCTCATTGATCGGGGATTTATCTACCGTGACTTTAGCGAAGCCCTCGATATGATGGGAGTGGCGATGGCCAATACCACCCAAGCCCGTCAAGGTAACTGTTACTACGAAGCCGCTAACCGCCCGTGGCCAAACCCCTTGCAAACGGTGGGGACTCCCCTACTCCCAGAGGGGGATAAGCTGCACCATAAGTACGGCGTTGTTGACGATCGCACGGTGATTGTGGGTTCCCACAACTGGTCAGAGGCGGCCAATCGCGGTAACGATGAATTTTTGCTGGTGATTGAGCATCCCACGGTAGCAGCCCACTACGAACGGGAGTTTGAGCGGCTCTATAGCAATAGTCGTTTAGGTCTGCCGCAATACGTTCGCGATCGCATCCAGCAACAGCTGACCACCTGTGGCGGTCCTATTGCCACCCGAGTTGCCCCCGCTTCCGCAAATCGTGCCCCCACGCCTACCTCACGGGTCAATTTGAACACAGCGACTGCTGCTGAACTGGAGACCCTACCGGGCGTCGGATCAAAACTAGCGGCTGAAATTATCCGTGCCCGCGAGCACAAGCCCTTTCAATCCTTGGCAGATTTAGATGCTGTCCCTGGTGTTGGGCCGAAGCTCCTGGAACGCTTGCGCGATCGCGTGACGTGGTAACGGCCTCAATAAATCACGCTGAACAAAGCACACTTACCTAAGTCACACTTTAAGTCATACTTAATAAGTGACAAGAGTGGTAATCGGCACGTCGGGAAGCTTTTGCCGGCCCGCCAAGTCCGTCAGCTCGACAATAAAAGCAAAGCCATAGAGTTCAGCTTGCGCTTTTTGAATCAGGCCCGCCGCCGCTGCCGCTGTGCCCCCTGTGGCAATTAAGTCATCGACAATGAGCACTCGCCGCCCCGGTTCAATGGCATCCTGGTGCATTTCCAAGCGATCGCGCCCATATTCAAGTTCATACTCCACCGCATAGACAGGAGCACAGAGCTTACCGGGTTTGCGCAGAGGGATGAAGCCTGCTCCCAGACGGTAGGCCAAGGGAGCGCCAAAAATAAAGCCGCGGGACTCAATGCCAGCCACATAGTCAATGCCAGCATTGGCGTGTTTCTCTACCAGTTGATCAATGACGTAGCGCAGCCCCGCCTGATTTTGCAGCAGTGTTGTTAAATCCCGAAACAGAATGCCCGGCTTAGGGAAGTCTGGGACATCGCGAATCAGGGATTTGAGATCCATAGGTAATGTATTTCCAATCAGTTCAGAAGCATCCTATCTCAGATCCTGTCTAACGCCAAAAGTAGTGGGCAACAAAGATCACCGCCAATCCCCAGAGGGCAGGGTGAACTTCTCTGCCTTTCCCTGCCGCCAGTTTGACGATTGGATAGCTAATAAATCCCACCCCTAGCCCCTCACTGATGGAGTAGCTCAGGGGCATCACTAACATCACCAAAAAGGCGGGGATCGCCTCCGTCAGATCAGACCAAGGAATCTCGGGGAGCGATCGCGCCATAAAAACACCCACCAGGACCAACGCCGGTGCCGTGGCAAAACTGGGAATAGCCGTCGTAATCGGCAAAAACAGTAGTGAGAGCAAGAACAAGCCCCCCACCATCAGGGCCGTTAGACCCGTCCGTCCACCCACAGCAATGCCCGCTGCCGATTCAATATAGGTGACCACCGTGGAAGTGCCAAAGAGGGCGCCAACAATTGTCCCCACTGCATCCGCCATAAAAGCTCCCAAGGCGCGGGGAAAATGCCCTTGCTGATTGAGAAGCCCCGCCTGTACCCCCACCGCTGAAAGGGTGCCTACGGTGTCGAATATATCGGTAAAAAGCAGAACCAGCGTCACCAAGAGAAAAGACCCCACCTGCTGCGGTTGCAATTCTCGAAAGCCCACTAAGGCTTGACCAAAGAGATGAGAGGGCCATTGGGGCCATTGGAGGAAACCCGTTGGCCAAGGGGCAGCCCCCACTAGCCATGCAGCGAAGGCAGTGATCATCACCCCCCAAAAAATTGCCCCCCGCACCTCCTTGGCACAGAGAAAGGCCGTCAAAAGAATCCCAAGGGCAGCGAGGATGGGGGGCCATGTGTGAAAGGTGGTGAGTTTTGTTTTTGTAGCTGCATCCGCAATGATAATGCCAGCATTGCCAAGGCCAATGTAGGCGATAAATAGCCCGACCCCGGCAGCGATCGCCACCTTTAAAGACAGAGGAATCATCCTCACAATCAGCGATCGCACCCCCGTGAGGGTCAGGAGCACAAACACAATGCCCTCCAGGAGTACAGCACTCAACGCCACTGGCCAAGGCAACCCCATCTGCCCCACCACCGCAAAAGCAAAAAAAGCATTGATGCCCATGCCGGGAGCTAAGGCAATCGGGTAATTCGCCCAAATCCCCATGAGGATACTGCCCACTGCCGCGGATATTGCCGTTGCAATCACCAACTCCGCCTGCAAATCCTGGGGTTGCTCGAGAAAAATTGCATTGGAAAGAATTTGCGCATTGACAGGCAAGATGTAGGCCATCGTTAGAAATGTGGTTAGAGCCGCCAGTGCCTCGCTAAAGAGGGAAGTGTGTGCCAGCTGCAAATTGAACCAAGCCCTAAACCGTGAGTACCAGCGTCCCCTCAAGAGATTGCTCCTTTATGCAAGATATATTCAAGATATATTTAAGTAAGTTTGTTTACACTGAAGGCAAGTGTGGATCAACTGGATAAGGCGTGGACTTGCCCCTCAGCGAGAGATTCGCCACTTCGTACTCCAAGACTCTTGAAATCTGGCTTTCTGGGGGAAAGTGTAATAAGGAATAGAAGATAGATGTGACCAAGAGAAGATCGCTTTTGTCAAGTCTGCAATTATAATTATATCAACTGTATATAAAACCCAAGAAATGGAGGGCTAGTCAACCTAGCATCAGCAGCAACTCAGTTTTGGTAGTCAACAGAGTTCTGGTAATGTTAGTCAACATATATTGATAGAGTATTGATACAGCAAAGGTGGGAGCAAGAGGAAACAAGCCAATGATGAAGAAACGGATACGCTCACCAAAACGTCGCTATCCCCCCCTGGGGCATTGGCAGCGGGGATTTACACTGCCCTTGGTCTTGGGTATGGGGCTGATCATGATCGTGGTTGCCCTGACACTCCTGTCGCGATCGCAACTCGATGTCAGCACTGCTAGCCTGCAAAAACAAACCCAGCAGGCCTTTGCCGTAGCCGAAGGGGGCATGGCACGTACCCTTGGCTTACTCAATGGCAACTATCAGGTTCTGCTGCGCCGTACCTACAACCCCGCCACCAACCTCAACTTTAACCCCCCCAGACCCTACCTCATCGATCGTTCAACAGATGCGACGAAAATTGGTCAGCCCAATACCAGCGGTCTAGCTGTTCCCTCTGTCAATGCATGGACAGCGCAAAGCCTAGGTTCCGATGCCCCCCCTTGCTTTACCCTTGACAATCTGAATACGCTGGTCCTCAGCGGCACAATTGGCACCCCTGTGCAGGGCAATTACCGCATTCTTTCCTATCTCTACGACGCGCCAACGCAAACAGGGCACCTGTTGATTGAAGGCCGCTTGGCCAATGACTCACCCGCCAATGCCTTCATCTTGCAAAAGATGATGATTACGGATCGCAGCGTCCCTGCCAACTTCCCTGGACTCTTGGCAGAAAGTATTGACCTCGGCAATAATGATGTCTTTGGCACGGTGAGTGGCAATGTGATCTGCACCAATCCTGCAAAGTGTATTGTCCCTCCAACGGAGTGTAGCAATGGCCAGCCGACCCTAGAGGGACTGCGTAGGGCCGTGGGAGCGCTCAATAACTCAATTATTGAGGGAACGATCGCTATCAATAAAATTGACCTACCGCCCTTGCCTACTCCTCCTGCTCCAGTGAATGGCTCCTCCGTACTTGGTAATGTTCCCTTGAGTTCGCCTCCGCCTTGGTTACCCCTTGATCAACTCAATGACTTTCAGGCAGCCCTGGGAAAGGCGGGGGGGTACTACAGTCAAGGCGCCTACAACAACTTTCCCACTCGAGGTCAAGGCAAGCAAGGCCCTCAAGACAGTCCAGATATTAACGGTAATACAATGACCCCCAGCTTTCCGCGGCCGGGTGATTATCCCTACGTCGATCCTAACTCCAGTATTCCCTTCTTCATCCCCGATCCCCTACAACCCGGGGGAAAAATCGTGAACCCTGAAAAGGTCTATTATGCCTATCGCATTGATGATATCGACCTTCAGGGAAGTGAAACCCTGCAGTTCAATACCACTAACTATCCAATTCGTCTCTATGTCAGCGGTAATATCACCCTCAGCGGTCAAGCAGGGATTCAAAATATCTGTGACTCCGATAGTTCCACCTGTGGCACTGATGCCAATATGGGTCTTCCCAGTCAGATAGGCACACCGGATCGCCTACGGATTTATGGCAATCCCCCAGATCCCAGCAATGCTAGGACGGATCAGGCATTTACCCTCAGTGGCGGCGCCACGGCAGGCAGTCTCTTTGTCTATGCTCCGGATGCCAAAGTGGGGATTAACGGCGGCAGTAGCGATCCCGATATTTTTGGAGCTGTGTGGGCCAAGGAATGGAATGGCTCAAGTTCCAACAACGCTGAAATTCGGGTGCCCGATCGCCTGCCGGAAGCCTTGGGTGGTGAGTATGCCAATGCCTCAATTGTTGTGGCACGAACGACAGAAGCTAGCAACTGGTATCGCTTAGCACAGTACTAATCTTTGGAGGCAGTGTTGATGACCAATGAAATGGGATACAAGCCCCGTCCTTGTAGGACGGCTTTTGTGATATTTGTGCTAGAATGGGGAGGTCGCCATAGGACATTGGGAGACTTTAAATGGACGTGGAGAGACTGTAAGACTACCTCGGTAGCAGGTTTCTGTGAAGCGTCAGGGAATCCTCGCTCCTTTGGGACGAGCAGGTATGTCAATCATCCTAAATTTTATTTCCACTGGCTGGTGCAGCAGCGAGCGCACGGCTTTACCCTGGCGGAGGTCTTGGCTTCTATTTTGGTGATTGGCCTATTTACCCTAGCGGCGATGCAGGCCATTGTTGTCGCTGCTTTTTTCCAAGCCGATGCCCGTAAATTTGCCGAGGCTAGCCACTGGATCCAAGAGGATCTGGAAAATATTAAAATCGTTGCCTATGACCTCTGCCAAACCAAGTATGCCCAACGCAAGCTAGCAGCATCTGCTCCAGCGAACGCCACTACCTTAACCCTGGCACTCATTGCCCCGGGTGAAAGCGATTACGATCAAGCCATGCCCCCAGAGTATCGGCCCGGGGGTGCCTGTCCGGTTACGGCAGCCACGGATGGGTTGCGAGTGGGCGATCGCGTTCTCATTGGTTCGGACTCGGGCACCCGCCGCATTGTCTCCATATCAGAATCAGACAACACCATTACCTTGGACTCGCCAGTAGGGGGCTATCGGGGGGTGGGGACTCGTGTCTATGCCCGCTGTCGGATTCAGCCCAATGAAACCAAGGGCATTGATGGTGGCTTTGGCGCCTACCTGCAAACCTTGATTCCACCGATGAATAGCAGCAATAATAGTCGCCCCATTGTCAATGAGACGTTTACAATGACGCGCATACCAACCACCCGTGCCCAAGCACCCTTCCAGACTTTGGAGCTGGCCTATTTTGTGCGCAATAGTAGCAACCGCATTGTTGCTCAACTATCAACCGAGGTGGTGCCCAATGCATTTTTCCGCTGTCCATAAGCAGGGCATGACCCTGATTGAAATCCTGATTGTGGTGACGGTGGCCGTTATTTTGGCCCTGGCTGTCACCCCTAGCTTTCTTTATTGGCTGGAAACGCAGCGGGTCAATCAAGCCCTTGAAAGCTTGGAGGGGGCACTGCGGGAAGCGCAGCGGGAAGCGATGCGGCGCAACCAGACCTGCCGCGTAACCATTAACACAGGCACCAACCCCACCATCGTCGGCGATCCGCCCCAATGCCTGCCCAATGGTCCCCGCCAACTGCAACAGGTGACCCTGCGTCGCAATGCGGGAACTGCCTCAGTGCGGTTTGGCTTTCAGGGGCGCACCAGTAGTACCGGTACCATTGTGATTGCTTCCACCAATTATCCGACGCTGCAACGCTGTTTGGTGGTTTCCCTAGGACTAGGCCTCCTGCGCACGGGCAACTACCTGGAGACGGATACCACAGGCGCAACTGCCGATAACTGTCAAGCCCGCAATTAAGGAGCAGAAAGATGCAAGGTTGGCGCAGCGGCGATCGCGGCTTTACACTGACGGAGTTACTGGTGGCGGCTGCCGTTGGCGGTATTGTGGTGGCCATGAGTGGTTGGGCAATGGTGGCCATTTTGCAAAACAATCGCCGTGTTGAACAGCAGGCAATTACCCGCATGAACCTGAGCCGCGCCCTCGACTTTATCTCCGATGACATCCGCTCCGCCATTCGCATTTCAACAACCGCTCCCCCAGATTGGAAGATTCCCAGTGGTGGCTACCAGTTGGTGATGTTTGTCGAGAAACCAGCGGATAACCTCGAGGAGCAGGAAAACGGCCAGTTGGCCACGACAACCCGTGTTGCCTATTACACCCGTCCCAAAACGAGTAGTGTGGTGTGGCGAGGCCCAAGGATTCTCTATCGCCAAAAAGTAGGTGACTCTACCCCCAATGCGCTGATTGATGGCATTGCCAACAGCAGCCCCACCTGCACCAATAACTTGCCGGGTGCAATTGATAGTGGCACCGAAAAGGGTGGATTTCGCGTTTTTGTGCAGCATAACCGCAACGTGAAGCTGTGCATTGCGGCTTTGGTGGAGTCAACGGGTGTGGTTTACCAAGCGGAAACCGTTGCAGCGGTGCGATCCGGATCCGCTACCCCCATCCCCTAGGAGGAATCCTTGGGGCTTGAGGCGAGGTATAAAACAGGCGCGATCGCAAGCGGGAGTGTAGGATAGGGAAAGCGTCATTCAAAGCCGTTGGCTGCATTGTTCCTATGCCGCGTCGTACTGATATTTCGAGAATTTTGATTATCGGTTCGGGTCCCATTGTCATTGGTCAAGCCTGTGAATTTGACTATTCGGGTACCCAGGCCTGTAAGGCATTGCGCGAGGAAGGGTACGAGGTGATCCTCATTAACTCGAATCCCGCCACCATCATGACGGATCCTGAGATCGCCGATCGCACCTACATTGAGCCCCTCACTCCGGAGATGGTGGAAAAGGTCATTGCCGCCGAACGCCCCGATGCCCTACTGCCGACAATGGGCGGACAAACGGCGCTGAACTTAGCGGTCGCCCTGGCCAAATCCGGTGTCCTTGATCGCTATGGGGTGGAGTTGATTGGTGCCAAATTGCCCGCTATTGAGATGGCTGAGGATCGCAAGCTCTTTAAGGAAGCCATGCAGCGCATTGGTGTGGCGGTGTGTCCGTCGGGCTTGGCGAATACCCTGGAAGAGGCGCGGGCGATCGCCCAAGAGATTGGGGTTTATCCCCTGATTATTCGACCGGCCTTTACCCTAGGGGGCACCGGTGGCGGCATTGCCTACAACCAAGAGGAATTTGAGGCGATCGCGACTGCCGGTCTTGAGGCAAGCCCCGTCTCCCAAATTCTCATTGAGCAGTCCCTCATTGGCTGGAAAGAATACGAGCTAGAAGTCATGCGGGACATGGCCGATAACGTGGTCATTATCTGCTCCATTGAAAACATTGACCCCATGGGCATCCATACCGGTGACTCCATCACCGTTGCTCCGGCGCAAACCCTGACGGATAAAGAATACCAGCGGCTGCGGGATGCTGCCATTAAGATTATTCGTGAAATTGGCGTTGAAACCGGTGGATCAAACATCCAGTTTGCTGTGAATCCGGAAACCGGCGAAGTGATCGTCATTGAAATGAATCCCCGCGTCTCCCGGTCTTCGGCACTGGCCTCAAAGGCGACGGGCTTTCCCATTGCCAAAATCGCAGCTAAATTGGCTGTGGGCTATACGCTGCCGGAAATCCCCAATGACATTACCCAAAAAACCCCCGCCAGCTTTGAACCCACGATTGACTATGTGGTTACCAAAATTCCCCGCTTTGCCTTTGAAAAGTTTCCCGGCTCCCCGCCCGTCCTCACTACCCAAATGAAGTCTGTGGGTGAAGCCATGGCCATTGGCCGCACCTTCCAAGAGTCCCTGCAAAAAGCCCTGCGATCGCTGGAAACTGGGCGAGCCGGCTGGGGGTGCGATCGCCCCGAAAAACTCCCTAGCCTTGAGCAACTGCGGGGGAAACTGCGCACGCCAAATCCAGAGCGTATCTTTGCCATTCGCCACGCCTTCCTCTTGGGGATGACCGTTGAGGAGATCTACGAACTAACAGCCATTGATCCCTGGTTTTTGCGGCAGATGCAGGGACTCCTAGAAACAGAGAAATTTCTTAAGCGCAGCAAACTGGAACAACTCACTGCCGATGATCTCTGGCGGATCAAGCAACAGGGCTTTAGTGATGCCCAAATTGCCTACGCCACCAAAACCACCGACGATCAGGTGCGAGCCTATCGCCAATCCCTTGGTGTGGTTCCCGTCTATAAAACCGTGGATACCTGTGCTGCCGAGTTTGAGGCATATACCCCCTACTACTACTCCACCTACGAGCGACCCCTGGAGCAAATTAACCCCGATAGCGGCGATGTTGAATTGCTGCCTCCCGAATCGGAAGTGCTGCCCCCCCGCAAGCCTCGGGTGATGATTCTTGGCTCAGGGCCGAACCGCATTGGCCAAGGGATTGAATTTGATTACTGCTGCTGCCATGCTGCCTACGCGCTGCGGGCCGATGACTATGAAACCATCATGGTCAACTCCAACCCTGAAACGGTTTCTACTGACTACGACACCAGCGATCGCCTCTACTTTGAACCCCTGACCAAGGAAGATGTCCTCAACATTATTGAAGTGGAGCGCCCCGTCGGCATCATTATTCAGTTTGGTGGTCAAACCCCCCTCAAACTGGCGTTACCCTTGCAACGGTACCTTCAACAGCAGGGCGATCGCCTCGGAACCCAAATCTGGGGCACCTCACCTGACTCCATTGATATTGCTGAAGACCGCGAACGTTTCGAGAAAATTTTGCGGGAGCTCAACATCCCCCAACCCCCCAACGGCACTGCTCGCAGTTATGCTGAAGCCCTGAGCATTGCCGAGCGGATTGGCTATCCAGTGGTGGTGCGCCCCAGTTATGTGCTCGGTGGTCGGGCAATGGAAATTGTCTATTCCAATGGGGAACTGGAACGCTATATGAATGCAGCCGTGCAGGTGGAGCCAGGGCGACCCATCCTCATTGATAAGTATCTGGAAAACGCAATTGAAGTGGATGTGGATGCCATTGCTGATGCCACGGGCACCGTTGTGATTGGTGGGATCATGGAACACATCGAGCAAGCCGGGATTCACTCCGGGGATTCTGCCTGTAGCTTGCCCACCCAATCTCTGTCTCCCGCCGTTTTGCAGACCATTCGCACCTGGAGTATTGCCCTTGCTCAGGCCCTCAAAGTGGTGGGGCTGATGAACCTACAACTGGCAGTACAAGGAGATCAGGTCTATATTTTGGAGGCCAACCCGCGTGCATCCCGTACGGTGCCCTTTGTCTCGAAGGCGATCGGCATTCCCCTTGCTAAAGTTGCTGCTCGGCTGATGTCAGGGAAAACCCTCGCGGAACTCAATTTCCTCAATGAGAAGATTCCCAACCATGTCGCCGTCAAGGAAGCTGTCCTCCCCTTCGAAAAATTTGCCGGTACCGATACGGTGCTTGGGCCAGAGATGCGTTCCACAGGTGAGGCAATGGGGATTGATATGACCTTTGGGGCTGCCTATGCCAAGTCCCAACTGGCGGCCAATCAAAGGTTACCTTTGAAGGGAACCGTTTTTGTGTCGATGAGCGATCGCGACAAGGCGGCGATTGTGCCCGTGGTGCAGGAGTTGCAGTCTCTTGGCTTTCGGATGATTGCCACCGAAGGAACCCGCAATGCCTTGCTTGAGGCAGGGCTGAGCAATATAGAACTCATCCTCAAGCTCCATGAAGGGCGTCCCCATGTTCTTGATGCCATTAAAAATGGGCAAATTCACTTAATTCTGAATACACCCTCCGGTCAGGAAGCCCGTACCGATGCCCAATTGATTCGTCGCACTGCCCTTGCCTACAAAATTCCAATTGTGACAACGATCGCCGGTGCGAAGGCGACCGCTGCCGCCATTAAAACCCTGCAAACCTCCACTCTAGGGGTACGGGCACTTCAAGACTACCATCGGGTAGAATGCTAAACATTGGTTTTGGCAATTACATCTCACCGCAGCGCCTGCTGGCGATCGTGAGCCCCGACTCTGCCCCGATCAAACGCCTGATTCTTGAAGCCCGGGAGCACCATCATCTCATTGATGCCACCCACGGACGACGCACTCGTGCCGTACTGGTGTTGGATGGTGAGATAATCGTCCTTTCAGCCTTACACCCTGAAACATTAGTGGCCCGCCTCAGTCCACCCCCCTAACCGCCGTGTCAAAGAATGAAAACTCCGCCTGTTGAACAGGATAAAAGAATTGCCAATCTCAAGCTATTCCAACAACGCTAAAATGCGACTCCGACTTTCATCGAGCTGATGGTTACCCTCAGCAAGCCCATCAGCACTTCCATGGGAAAGATTCCCTCCCAAGGGTTGTTGATTCCACCATAGGGATCATTGCAAATAACTAGCAGTAATTTTAGATCAGTAGTGGCGTTGTCAATCTGCGGCAAAGGAGCGAATGGGTCAGTTCAGTAGCGATCATCAATCTCTAGGATAGTTTCCCAAGAATTGATCTAAAACTCTCCTTGCAGAGCCGCTTGACAGCGATCGCACAACTGGGGATGCAGCGCCGATTGACCCACACTTTCAGAATAATTCCAGCAGCGGACGCATTTTTCGCCTTGGGCATGACCAACGCCGATCCATAGCCCCTCCGCTTCAAGGACATAGGGCACGTCCACCGCCTGCGGTTGCGGCATCAGCTCCACCTGGGACACCAAGAAGAGATAGCGCAGTTCATCCACGCCATTACCGCTGAGGGCATCCCTGGGATTCATCTGCGCCAGGCGATCGCGCCATTCAGAATCGGCAACGTAGAGCCACACTTTTGCCTCCAGGGAAGAGCCAATCAGCTTTTCGGCGCGGGCTTTTTCGAGTACCTTGTTCACTTCAAGACGCAATTGCCGCAGGCGTTGCCACTCAGCGGCGAGGGCATTATCTTGCCACTGGGCTGAAAGCTGTACCCAACCACTTTGAAACACTGAAAGATAGGGGGTTTTGAAGGGCAGATGCTGCCAAATATCCTCAGCCAGATGGGGAAGTACGGGGGCAATAGCACGGGCAAGGTTTTGCAGGGCAATGGCAAGAACGGTTTGACAACTGCGGCGGCGATCGCCCGTGGCGGCACTGATGTACAGCCGATCCTTGGCAATATCGAGATAAAAGTTCGAAAGATCAACAACACAAAGATTTTGAATGGTTTGGAAAAAGCGATAGAACTGAAAGCTATCAAAAGCCGCAGTCACTTCACTGAAGACTTCGTGGAGTCGATGCAGCATATAGCGATCCAACGCGGGCAGTTGGGCATAGGGAATCATATCCTGTTCGGGCTCAAAGTCGTGAAGATTCCCTAGGAGAAAGCGAGCCGTATTGCGAATCTTGCGATAGACGTCCGCCAACTGCCTGAGAATATTTTTACCAATGGGCACATCGTTGGCATAGTCCACGGAGGAAACCCACAGGCGGAGCACATCGGCTCCGTAGGGCGGGTCTTGCTTTTGGTTTTTGCCCCCCTCAATCACTTCGCGGGGATCCGTGACATTGCCGAGGGACTTGCTCATTTTTCGCCCCTGCTCATCGAGGACAAAGCCGTGGGTCAGGACGGCCTTGTAGGGAGCTTGACCTTTAACGGCAACCCGTGTCAGCAATGAGGATTGGAACCAGCCGCGGTGCTGATCAGAGCCTTCAAGGTAGAGATCTGCCTGCTGATCGCCGAGAACCGCTGCCCAAGAGGATCCGGAGTCAAACCAGACATCCATGGTGTCCGTTCCCTTTTCGTAGCGATCCGCTTGATCTCGCAGGGATTCGGGAAGCAATTCAGCAACGGAGAGTTCCCACCAAGCATCGGACCCGCGATCGCGAATAATGGCTTGCACATGGGCAATGGTTTCTGCAGTTAGCAGGGGTTCCCCCGTTTCTTTGTCATAAAAGACAGGGATGGGCACGCCCCAACTGCGCTGACGCGAAATACACCAATCGGAACGCTCTGCCACCATTGCCGTAATGCGATTTTCCCCTTGGGCAGGAATCCACTTCACCTCAGCGATCGCTCTGAGTGCCGCATCGCGAAAGCCCTCAACGGAAGCAAACCACTGCTCCGTGGCGCGGAAGATAGTGGGTTTCTTTGTCCGCCAGTCATAGGGATACTTGTGCACATAGGGTTCCTCCTTCAGGAGCGCCCCACACTCCTGCAAAGCCGCAATGACCGCTGCATTGCCTTCCTGGAGGACATTGAGACCGGCAAATGGCCCCGCTTCCGCCGTAAAGCAACCATTCTCATCCACCGGCGATAGGATCGGCAAACCATAGCGCTGACCCACGCCATAGTCTTCTAAACCATGGCCAGGAGCAGTGTGCACCAGACCCGTTCCCGATTCAGTTGTCACATAATCACCACCAATGAGAATTTTGCCCTCGCGTTCAAAGAGGGGATGGCGATAGCGGCTATGTTCTAAATCAGCCCCTTTGGCCGTTGCCACCACCTTTAGGGTGCGACCCAGGGTATCACTCAGCCGCTCTACAAGATCCTTGGCAACAATTAAATGCTTATAGCGCTCACTCGGCTGAACCTCGACAAGGGCATAGGTGAGATCCGGGTTGACACTCACGGCCAAGTTGGCGGGAATCGTCCAAGGAGTCGTTGTCCAGATAGCCACCCCCAATTTCCCTAGGGCATTGTACCAAGCCTTGGCTAGCCCCTGGGGCAGCTCAATCACCTCAAAGGCAGCGTAGAGACTGCGGGAGGTGTGACCTTCGGGATATTCCAACTCGGCTTCGGCGAGGGCAGTTTTGGAGCTGGGACTCCAGTGCACCGGTTTCAGGCCGCGGTAGATATAGCCCCGCAGCACCATTTCACCAAAGACACCGATTTGGGCGGCCTCATAGTCGGGGGTCAGTGTCAGATAGGGGTGCGCCCAGTCGCCCCAAACCCCATAGCGCTGGAAGCTCTGCTTTTGCTCGGCGACGGTTTTAAGGGCAAATTCCTTGGCCTGTTGGCGGAGAGTGAGGGGCGTTAGCTGAGCCCGCTGTTCCGGTTTCAGGTTTTGCAGCACCTTGAGTTCAATGGGTAGGCCATGGCAGTCCCAGCCGGGGCGGTAGTGAACTTTGCGTCCCCGTAGGAGTTGGTACTTGTTGATGATGTCCTTGAGAATTTTATTGAGGGCATGGCCAATGTGGAGAGCGCCATTGGCGTAGGGGGGGCCATCGTGGAGGATAAAGACTTCCCCCGGATTGGTTTGCTGCAGGGTTTCATAGATTTTGTGCTGTGCCCAAAAGGCCTGCAATTGGGGTTCCCGTGTTGCTGCATTTGCCCGCATTTCAAACGTGGTTTGCGGCAAGTTAACAGTGTCTTTGTAGTCGGGGGTTGCATCAGTCATGGGTGGGTACAGCGGGGTATGATCGTTTAAGGGTAAGCAAAACTGGGCAATGGATTCAATTGTAGGGGAACTGTTCTGATTCACTCAAGGATGATTTCCGTTCTAGGTTTGGATCTGGGGCGCAAGCGTATTGGTGTGGCTGGGTGCGATCGCTTGGGACAGTTGGCCACAGGGATTACAACAATTTATCGCCGCAATTTTGCCAGTGATGTGGCGCAGCTGCGGCGGATTTGTCAAGAGCGCGGGGTGGAAAAGTTGATTGTGGGCTTGCCCTACACCCTTGATGGCCAATTGGGTTCCCAGGCGCGCCAGGTGCAACATTTGGCAGAAAAAATTGGCGCGGCCTTGAACTTGCCTGTAGAATATATCGATGAGCGGCTTACCTCCTTTCAAGCGGAGGAAATCCTTAAACAACGCCGGCGATCGCCCCGTCACCACAAGGATTTAGTGGATCAAATTGCGGCTGCCTTGATTTTGCAACAGTGGCTTGATGCCCGCTCTCAAACTGCAAAAGCAACACTGGCAGCCGGTGACCCGCAGCTATAACTGACGCTTGTCTATCCCCAAATGATTGGGCGCGATCCACACATCAGCTACCATGCACGGGGCTGAAACTGCGGGTCGTTGAGAATCGTCACCCCATCCCCCGACTGCGCCAGCACAAACAAGCCTTGCCGATAGGCATAGCGAGCCACCTCAGGCGGCACAATCATCCCCGCCACCGCTCCCAAGAGTTTAGTGCCACGGTACTGGTGAGCCAAACGACGAAATTTGGCAATGCGCTCCAGATGCTCATCCACATCTCCTTGGCCCAGTTTCGTTTTTACCTCGACGAGAACCGCTTCATCTGTATTGACCACCAGCAGATCAACTTCTAAACTCTCGTTGCCATCTTGGAGAATGACATCGCTGTAAAGTTGAGAGACGGCAATCCCTCGACTTTGAAATAAACGCAGTACCGCCGGTCGTACCTGCCACTCTACAAATTCTCCAAGGCGATTGCCCAGTTTCCCCAGTTGCTGGTTGAGTTGACGAGCCTCTTCCCGCAGCAATCGCTCCGTTTGTTGGAAACGGCGGTCAGTCTCCTGAAATCGCCGATCCGTTTCTTGAAATCGCCGATCCGTTTCTTGAAAGCGGCGCTCCGTTTCTTGAAAGCGACGTTCCGTTTCTTGAAAGCGGCGTTCGGTTTCCTTTTGAGCTTCTAATAGCTCCCCTAATAAGCGCCAAACATCTTCAGGGGTGTGTGCCTTTGTCATTGCTTGATGGACGGGATTAATTGACTGAGCCTTGCTTGGCAGCTCCGCCACTTGAGTGGGGGAGCAAAGGGGTACTGGCTACATCACCTTTATCTTAAATCCTTTGCGGTAGCATCTATCTATCACTTTCCTTTGAAATCACTGTCAATGAACCTAGAGACACTGCGCGCCTATCACGACACCTACCCTGCCCTGCTAAATAAGATCTACCTGAACTATGGGGGTCAAGGGCCGTTGCACCAAGAGGCTTGGCAGGCCATTATCCAGAGCGATCGCCACCTCCAACAACAGGGTCCCTTTGCCAATCGCGTCTTTCCGTGGCTGAGTCAACAACTGCACACCCTGCGCGCTGCACTGGCACAGCTTCTGGGAACAACGCCCGAAACCATTGCCCTCACGGATTCGGTGACCACTGGCTGCAACATTGTTCTCTGGGGCATCAACTGGCAAGCGGGCGATCGCCTGCTGATTTCCAACTGTGAGCATCCGGGGGTAGTGGCAATTACCGAGCAATTGGCGCGGCGATTAGGGGTGGTTGTTGATCGGGTGGCCTTTTGGCCGTGGTGTGACGATGAGGTGGCCGCCATTGAAGCCCAACTCCACCCCCGCACCCGCTTGGTCGTCCTCAGTCATTTGCTGTGGAATACCGGCAAACTTTTGCCGTTGGAAAAGATTGTTGACGTTTGCCACCGGCGCGGCATCCAAGTCTTGGCAGATGGCGCCCAAAGTGTCGGCATGGTACCCCTAAACTTACCAGCCTTGGGCGTCGATTACTATGCCTTTACGGGACACAAGTGGTGCTGTGGCCCAGCGGGACTAGGAGGACTCTATATTCGGCGCGATCGCCTGGCCACATTGGAACCCACCTTTATTGGCTGGCGTGGCATTCACCAGACCCGTGATGCCCAACCGGCGGGCTGGAAGGAGGATGCCAGTCGCTTTGAGGTGGCCACAACTGCCTTTTCCTTGGTTGCGGGGCTCACTACTGCCCTACGGGTGCATGATCAATGGGGGACCGCCCAAGGGCGATATGAGCGCATTTGTGAGCTGAGCCATCACCTCTGGCAACAGTTACAGGGCATGGCGGGTTTGACCTGTCTGAGTCCCGTGCCGCCACCGTCGGGCTTAGTGGCCTTTCAGTTGGCCAATGGTCAACATCGCCAATTGGTGCAAGACCTTGAGGCAGAGAATATCTTGGTGCGGGAATTGCTCTATCCTCCGTCGGTGCGTGCCTGTGTCCATTACTTTACGCTGCCGCAGGAGGGCGATCGCTTTGTTGCTGCCCTAAAACAGTGGCTACAGGATCATGCCTAAGAACGTTGGGCTTGCCGTGCGGCAATGTCGGCGATCGCCTGCTTGAGAATGCGATGTTCCTGGACTTGAATGCGGGCATGGAGGGTTTGCGGTGTATCATCAGGGAGAACAGGCACCGCTGCTTGCACTAAAATTGGGCCACTATCCACTTCCTCCTCCACCAAATGCACCGTACAGCCCGTAATTTTGACGCCGGCAGCAAGGGCTTGCTCAACGGCACGGAGTCCCCGAAAACTGGGGAGCAAACTGGGGTGCAAGTTAATGACCCGCTGGGGATAGGCGTTGAGGAGTACGGGGGTGACAATGCGCATCCAACCGGCCATAACCACCCACTCTACTTCATGCGCCTTCAGGGTTTCGACAATGGCTGCATCAAGGCTTTCACGGTTGGGATAGTGGCGATGGTTGAGGAGGACACTGGGGATCTGCCACTGTTTTGCCCGCTCTGCCACAAAGGCATCGGGATTGTTGTAGATCAGAACTTGAATTTGGGCGGCTAGTTCACCGGCAGCGATCGCCTCCGCAAGGGCAGCAAAATTGGAGCCACTCCCAGAGGCCAACACCCCCAATCGCAGGGGGCGGCAGGTAGGGGTATTCTCAGGTGCCGAGGGCACAACAAGAGCCTCACTGGACATGGCGAGCATTACTAATTTTGGTGCTCAATAATTCTAAGGCCTTGGCCACCATTGGATCGGTGGGGCGTGCCACCAAGTTAGGATTGAGGCGCAATTCGAGATCCGTACTGGCATCCACCGTCACCAGCACATCGGGGCTAATGCCCCCCGCGGCAATATCGCGACCCTTGGGCGTCAAATAGCGAGCCACCGTCACCACAAGGGCAGAGCCATCCGCCAGTTCATGAACCGCTTGGACGCGCACCTTACCAAACGTTGGCGTGCCGACAACGATCGCTCGCCCCTGATCCTGCAAAGCCGCCGCCAAAATTTCACTGGCACTGGCAGAGGCCTGATTCACTAAGACCACAAGGGGCAACTGACTCAAGGCGCCTTGGCGGGCACGAATCGTCTCTTCCCGCTGGTTTTGTTGAATGCGCACGATGACCCCAGAATCCAGCCATTGGCGGCTAATTTCAATCCCTGCTTCTAGAAGTCCCCCCGGATTGTGGCGCAAATCCAAGATAAAGCCTTGCACCTTTTCCCGTTGCAGGATTTCGATCGCCTCCTGCATCTGTTGTTGGGAGCGGCTGTTGAAGCCACTGAGACGGATGTAGCCCACCCGGGGAGAGTTGAGAATTTGAAAATTCACCGTACGGGGAATCTCGCCAGCACGGGTGAGTTCGACACTAAAAGGCTGGGGTTTACCCTCACGGCGCACCAGTAGGCGCAATTTAGTCCCCGCTGGCCCTCGCAGAGCCAACGTGGCGCGCTCCAAGGTGAGGCGATCGCTCCCTCGACCATTGATGGCCAGAATTTCATCGCCCACTTTCAGATCGGCCTTAGCCGCCACAGAGCCGGGTTGGATCGCCTGAATGCGAAAGAGTTCCCCCGCCTCCACTAAAGTGAGACCCACATCCACCTGCTGCCCTTGGGTTTGCAGGAGTAGCTGACGGTACTCATGGGGCGGCAGAAAGCGAGTATAGGGATCGTTGAGGCGGACAAGGGTTTGCTGAATCACCCGATAGGCAGCCTCGCGATCGCGATAGGGTTGGGAGAGCAGCTCCCGACGAATGGCCTGCCAGTCAAGACGATTAAAGCTGCGATCCAAATAGCTTTTGTAGATAATTTGCCAGGCCTCATCCACCAGGGCCTTGGGAGCATCCTTGAGGGTACTGGTGCCCCCCACTGCTGGCGGCATCCCCAAAAGCGCAACACCAACTCCAAGAATTGCCCAGTGTTTCACCCGACAAAGCCATTCAAAACACCTTGCCCCTATTCTATCGTCCCCCCATAAAAAAATCCCCCTCACGGGGAGGGGGAAAGGGGAGAGCACTAGAAGCTAAACGTCGTGCGGATAGCACCCACCACAAGGGTATCGTTAGCTGAGTTGCTGTTGGGGTTAAAGATGGCAATGACCCCCGGCGTCACCGAGATATTCTTGGAGACTGCAAAGCGGTAGAAGGCCTCTAGGTGATAGGAATTGAAAGCAGTAACAGGTGGACCTGGAACGTTTGTACTAATCAACTGAGGCGGCTGACCAAAGACTAGGCCTGCCAAATCACCCTTGCGCCAGAGGTCTGGCGAGGCAAAGGTAATCGCCCAGTTGACGATCTCCGCTTCATGACGTAGTGCGGGGGGAGTGAAAGCAGGCGGTTTAACACCATAAACATTGGCATAGCTAGCCCAGCCCGCCACATTGAACTGCTTAATGGGACGGTAGGTGAACTGGAAGCCCACAGCATCTGCAGCTTGGTTAGGCACATTGTTGGTAGCAAGTACACTACTAAGGGGGTTTGCTGCAGAGCGTGGACCACTACTACCCGTCGCACCAAAGGGATCCAGCCCAAAGGAGTGGGTGTAGGTAACCCCCAGGGCAAGGTTTTTCACAGGACGAACATCAACCTGGGCCAGGGCAGCATAGGCACCGTCAAAAAAGCCAGCGACACCGGTAGGGGCATTGGCGGCAGGAGCTAAATAACCCACATTGAGGGTAACGCCTGTACCGCGCTCTTCATTCTGCACGATGTCATACTTAAAGCTGACGCCCGCAGCGTTAGGAGCATTTCCTGCGCGGTAGATGGGGTTAAAGCGACCAAAGCGAGAGAGCGCTCCTGTGTCACTTGACTGCAGGAAGGGGTTGAAGTTGTTGAAGTTATCGTTGAACTCACCACCCTTAAAGTCGAGGATCAGTTGACCACGACGGCTGACAGGGAAGCTGTAGAACGCTTTCTGCAGTTCAAATGCGCCGGAGCCGGGGGGAGTAGGGAAGCCGTCATAGCCAAGGCGCCCCATGTTAGTGCCAGTGGGCGCTGCGGTAGCATAGTTGACGATATTAGATGCTTGTAAGCGCAACCGCAGGCGGTCTTTGCCATAGAAGCTAGTGTCAAAGTTTAACCGTACCCGAGTGTTAGCAACGGGGTTGGTATTAAGAACTGGCGGTGGCCCAGGCAGACCAGGGGCCAGTGCCTGAGTGTTCGTTAAAACATCTGAAATGTTGAAGATAACGCTCGCATTCAGCTTAGTGAGGGTGGTGAATTGCTGTGCTTCCAACTGAGCAGTGCGAGCCTCCAGCTTATCCACCCGACCCCGCAGGGTAGCTAGTTCAGCCTTGAATTCATCCATCAGGCGCTGCAAGGTGGCGAGCTCTTCCTTGGTGGCAAAGCGATCGCTAATCACATCCAAGCAAGCATTCAGTGCCGCAGCCATTTCATAGCGGGTAGCTGCCCGATTCCCCCGGAAGGTACCATCAGGGTAACCAGCAATGCAGCCATACTTTTCTACCAGGGAGGCCAAGGCTTGGTAGGCCCAATCGGTGGGGCGCACATCCGAAAGCTGGGACACAGAAGTCACTTGCCCCATGCTGGGTGTGGCAGCACGGCCTACCTCCAAATCCGCCACCGAGGGTAGAGGCAGCTTGTTACCGTGGTTCTGGGCAATTAACGTCGTGCTTTGGGGTAGTGGAGCTAAAGATTCAGCCGCTGCAGTTGGAGCTGATAACTGTGCATCGCTAGAAGTAGCCAAAACAGCATCGGCTGCCGTAGCCGACCCTGCAAAGGTTCCTACCACTAAAGCAGGCGAGGCCAAAGCTAGACCTCGAAAAATACGGGACATACCACTGTACTCCTTCACTCCTCAATAACCCTAAGACAAACTGTGTTCATCACTAACTGAGATGATCGCTAAAGTTATTCATCTGCTAGTAGGCTGAGCTATCAGACTTGCTCACAGAGGCTTTAGCACATCCCATAGAAACTATCCCCTAAGGGATAGAAATAGTCTAATGACCTGCTAAATTCTAACACCGTGTTTGTTGGCTCGAGGTTATCTCAAGGTTAGGAGTCGTTTAAGAATAAGCTAGCTCTAAAATTTAGATGAGTTTTTTGGGGCCTCAGCGCGACTCCAGCCACTGCCAACGGATTGACCAATCCCCTGCAAAATGCCTCGGCCAATCAGCCCCAAACCGCGACCAATCACCTGCGTCAGCAGATACACTACCCCCTTGCCGACCCAAGCCACCACCGCCCGTACCGGGGGAGCCAAAGCATCGCGAGCCTCAAGAGCCAAGGTCAGAGCGTAGGGAATTCCCTCCAGTTGCATCAGTTCCCTTTGACGGGGGACAGTCAGCGCCAGTTCCTGAATCCCTCGCTCCGTTAGCCGCAGTAAAACCAAGCGACTTTCAAAGATGTTTTGCGGTTCCTTAACCCAACATTGCCAGCGGTAATGCCACGAGAGAGCGTTGCGAAAGCGTTCTATTTCCCGCGTTGAGATGTATTGCGGCTGGAAAAATGTCTGCTGAATCACCGCGCTATAGCAACACCGATTCAGGAGTGGGTAGACGATGCCATTGGCAACAGTGAGCAACCAGTGATCCAGCAGGGCATCGAGGATCTCCAAGGCCGCAGCGGTGCCATAGCGATAGGTTTGCTGATGGAGGGTGAGGGGCTGTTGCACCAGTAAATGAGCCAGCATCTCCGCTACGAAGGGGATTCGCTTTAGATACACGCTGACTACGGTTTCCCTTTCTGTGAGCAATTCCTCAATGAGGTCGGCGTCACTGCCGAGGGCAAAACGATAGGGACGAAAAAACTCCCGCAGGCTCTGCTCCCACAGGTCCTGTAGTAGGGGGTTGCCCCGCTGGTGCAGAAATTCAATACTAGGGGGTGTCGCTTGTAAAGTGCGCACCAGCAGATCCCACTGCCGCAAAATAGTGTAGAGCAGTTCCCGCCGCTGTGGGAGGATGAGCACCTCTAGCTCCAGGGGCTGCGACGTTAGGTTCAACAGATCCGACTGCATCCGTTGTAAGCAGCGATCCACCAGTTGGGAAATGATTTCAATCTGCGGACGCACGGGGGACACCACCGGCCTAGGGGGTGTTTGACTCGGCTGTGGCAGGAAACGGGACACCAACCAGCGGGCAGCACGAATTTCTCGATGGCGACCTTCACACACAAGCCGTTCAAGGGGCGACAGCGTCGCCCGACCCAGATGCTGATCCAAAGCCTGCAACCATGCATCCATTTCCCCCAGTCCCTGCTGCAGAACCTGGTACCGCCAACGATCCCACGGATTGGGAAACAGCATACTCAAGGGCGGCTGCGGGGGCGTTACTGTGTAAACGATTTCCCCTTGGGCAATAGCTAGAATTCCCGCCAACAGATCACTCAGCGCCGTATTGCGATGGTAAATGCCTTCCACAGCCGCCTGTTGAGCCAGGGAGACTAACTCAAGGGCAGCAGGTCGGACGGTGAGAATAATCCGCAGGGCAGGATAGTGCTGCTTCAACCACTGCCAGAGCCAAGGGGTCGTGGCATCATTGACCGTGAGTTGGGCATCACAGAGGACAATCCAAGGCGTGTGTTCTTCATCCAGGGGCGTGTTTTCCAGATACGTGATCAGGCCGTGGCCATCGTGAAAGACCAGCGGCTCAATCCCCAACTGCTGTCGAATGCCCGTCCAGAGGCCAAGGCGGATAACATCTTCTCCCTCGACAATCATCAGGCCAAAAGGCGGCGAGGCATCAGCAGTGGTAGGAGTCATGGGCCTTTGATGGAGACTTTGATGGGGATAGTAAGGGGCTATTCAGATATTGACCGAGAACCCCCCTGATCAACAATTCCACAATGACTCAACGCCAGCATAGAGAACACTTTATTCTAGGAGTATCTAGGGAGGGCAGCGGTTGTTCCTGGGAAATTCCTTGCCAAACCGTCGGCAACTATTGATTTTCAGCTTGCCGCCCCTATTGCTCGACACAGGGGCACTCCTGGCTAATGAGCAGATATTCCGCAAAGGTTGGAATCTGGCGATATTGACATACTCACCGCCCTAAAGTGCGATGATTCTTGACGCTTCATCGGGTGATGCTACCGAAGTAGTCTTACTCCCCCTCTGCGTCCATTTATAGTCGTGGCAATGCCCTATCCCGACTTTCTCTATGTTTCTTGCGGCATTTTCGTCTCTATCATGCTCTGCGCCGCAGTTTATGCATACAACAGAGCGAACGGATAGATCGATTTTGCCCCATTTAAAACCGCATTTTGAGCAAGTCTGACTGGTTGGCTCCCATCGATCAATGACAATGAACTCACGGTTTAGTTTTTTGCACTTAGCCTCAACTAAAACCCTGAATTCTCGCCAACCTTGCAAGCTAATTGCTCTAGCGAGTTTGCGGTTCTTCACCATTCCAGAGACATTCAAGTCTTCCAGCGTGATCACTTGGCTCTCGATAACCACGCGGGTAGACAATTTATGCAAGAAATCCCTGCGAATATCTGAAATCCGACTATGAAGCTTAGCGATTTGCAGTCTTGTTTTCTCGCGTCGTTTGCTTCCTTTAACTTGACGGGCCACTTTGCGTTGTTTTCGCCTGATCTTTTTGTCTAGCTTCGAATAATCAGGGCCATCAATCTTTTCGCCCGTACTTAAAGTAGCAAACGCTTTAATTCCCAAATCAATGCCGATAGAAGGATTACTTGCAGGTTGATCAACTGGGTTGATCTCGACCACAAAACTGAGAAAGTATCGATTTGCAGCATCTTTAATCACCGTAACTGAGCTTGGTTCAGAAGGAAGCTGTCTTGACCAAATTGGTCTGATGTTACCAATCTTCGCCAGATAAACTTCTTCGCCTTTAATTGAAAATCCATAGGTGGTAAATCTGGCTGATTGTCTTTCTGTCTTCTTTTTAAATCTAGGAGGGTTGATCTTCTTGCCTTTTCGCCTACCTTTAATTGAATCGAAGAAGTTTTTATAGGCAACTCCTAAATCGGCAACAGACTGCTGTAAGGGGACATTAGAAACATCAGACAGCCATTGCCGCTCTGGTGTTTTCTTTGCTTGGGTAATTACTAGCTTTTGCAATTCACTAGTTTTTGGCAATGAATCAGATTGTTTACAAATTGCCAGTGCGTCGTTCCATACCACACGGACACAGCCAAACAACTGAGCTAGGCGTTGTCGTTGTTGGTCTGTGAGATAGAAACGATATCTATATCTAGCTTTCATTGGTTGTGCTATAATTGGTCTGTAGCTAGATTATAGGTTGGTCTACAGGCAATGTCAAGTCATCTTCGTAAAGGGAGACACAGTGTTACGGACCTAAAGATTCATTTGGTATGCGTGACTAAGTGTCGCCGGCCGGTCCTTAGCGCTGAGGGATTAGAGCTGATCGAGAAATCGTTTCGAGAAGTTGCCATGAAGATGGATTTCCAGGTTCTTGAATTTAACGGCGAAGAAGACCATGTCCATGCGCTAATCGAGTACCCTCCTAAACTTTCTGTTTCGCAGATTGTAAATCCGCTTAAAGGCGTATCTAGTCGTCGATATGGAAAAGCTGCACTACCAAAACCCCATGAAGAATCACTTTGGAGCCCTAGTTATTTTGCGGCATCTGTTGGAGGAGCACCGTTAGAGGTGCTTAAGGAATACATTAGAAATCAAAAAAAGCCGTCCTAAAAGGACGGGGCTTGTATCCCATTTCATTGGTCAAAACCACGTCCTCACCCATTTTAGAAAGCAACCGTAAAATTTGGTATTCTAAATAACAATTTCTTGTGAATTGTAACAGTTAATTACGCTAAATCTAAAGAATTGGTAAAAGCTTTGGCCACCTCAAAATATCGGCAGTATTGTAGGAAAGCAAGATACCTCCTAACTGCGTCTTTGGCCCTACCCGCTTGGCGTAGGGTCTCTTTTTGCGGGAATTTCGCTAGAATCTTGGAATTCCCTACCGTGACGGCCATGGCTGGTGAAGTCGTTGAAATTTTAAGTGCCGATGATCTACGGCGCACTCTAACCCGCTTAGCCTCTCAAGTGGTGGAAAAGGCTCGCGATGCCCTCGACAAATTAGTGTTGCTGGGGATTCATACCCGTGGGGTTCCCCTTGCCAAGCTCCTAGGACAACAAGTTGAACAACTGGAAGGCGCGAGCCTGCCCATTGGTGAGTTGGATATCACGTTTTATCGCGATGACTTGGATCGCATTGGACCGCGTACCCCCCGTCAGACCCTGATTCCAGTCGATCTCTCTGGGCGAATTGTGGTCTTGGTGGATGATGTTATCTTTAGTGGTCGCACGATTCGCTCTGCCCTCAATGCTGTCCATGATTACGGTCGCCCCAATGCCATTTGGTTATTGGCACTCATCGATCGCGGGCACCGAGAATTGCCGATTCACCCTGACTTTACCGGTAAAGCGCTGCCCACAGCTCGCGATGAAGTGGTCAAGGTCCTCCTGCAGGGGATTGATCAGCGAGATGGAGTAGAGCTATGGAAACCCTCTTAACCATTCGTGAGCAGCGGCGAGAAATTTTGCAACTCCTGAAGGAAAGACCCAGTCTAAAGCCCTATCTCACAGAGGCGATCGCCAATGCCTATGAAGCTGGACTAGATTTGGTGGTGAAGAAAACCCCTTTAGATTATTCAGACTTGCCCAAGAATTGCCCTTATACCTCCGAGCAACTGTTTGATCCTGAATATGTCACTCCCTTTCGAAATAGCTATAGATCAAGAGTAGCCAGCCCACGGTGCCCCCAACGCAACGACTGATTCCGCATCCACCCACAGCCTGGCATCATCCGGACCGCAGTGGACGAGTGTGTCGGCCATGCGCCGCACAGTGGCATTTGCCTCATCCACAGGGGAACTGCAAAACTCCCAAAAACTCGTCACGCTGCAATAGATCAAATTCTCTTTTCGTCAAACGACAGACACCTGTCGATATCTAAATCTCTTTGCAGCCTGCAACAGCAGGCTAGGTGTAAAACGTAAGGCAGACATTAGCAAGCTGACTCTATAGTGTCCCATTTCCCATGACAAATTTCGAATGGCATTAACCCCATTCAAATTACTATTGATGCGAAACCTCGCTCCAGTAGAAAAGCTGATGTGGTCGAACAACTGTGCCAGCCCCACCCTTTGTGCATTATCCAGCTCATTACTTTGTAACAGTTTAGCTATGAATTGCAAAGGTGCGAGTACATCAGTCTCCTGCAGCTGGTCAGTGCGATTTACCGCGTCTAGACAGTAAACTGCCGTTACCACCTCAGCATGGGCAACTCGATAGAACAAAGCCATCTTCATCCAGCAAATGAAATCCTCGCCATATTTTACACCCACGGGAAACCCACCAATACTGCAAAAATCTTTCTTTCGGACACACGATGTAGTAGAGCTCACCAGAGCAAACCTCCTCAAATATTCAGTAAAAAAATCTTGCACCACTCCTTCCCAACCATCAGAATAAGTACTTTTGCTGCGCCACTGCCTGCCATCGCGCTCAATGATCAACGCTGTACTAAACAATGACGCTTCAGGGTAATTGTCAATCAACCTACGAAGCGTTGCAATGTGATTAGGTAACCAGAAATCGTCGGCATCGAGAAAAGCCACGTAATCACTGGCCGCCAAATTAACACCATGATTACGCGCAACACTGACGCCAGCATTCTCCTGACGAATCAGCCGAACACCATGTTTCGCAACATACGGTAACAACAGCTCGCCACCACCGTCAGTCGATCCATCGTCCACCACAATGATCTCATCCGCTGGACTGCTTTGCTCCAGAACACTTTCCACCGCTCTGACAATATGTGGCGCTTTGTTGAAGAGAGGAATTACTACCGATATCATATTTTAGATCATTTCAACACAATAGATTTAATTTTTTGCAAAAGTTGATATCTGATACTACCCTTTGTTATATTAAAGATTGAAAATCCCCATAAAACTGCTGTACGAAAAACATCCTTGACTTCAACTGCATCGCTACAAGCTTGCTTTTTGAGAGTTAGCCAGTTACGCCACGCAGACCTGTCGGAACCTGCCAGTTCACGAAAAGCTCCATAGCTATCAAGCAAAAGCACCTGCCGAGCCTCGCCAGAGTAGTGGCTCACCAGACTGAGAAGGCATGGCAGTAGGCGCGAGGTTTCACCCTTACCATCGTGCAACATTTTGATGATGTAATCGATTTCCTTATCATCCATCCTAGGGAAGAGTGCGCGCCAATGACGCTTGCGCACAGCATCCGCCGTGTTCTGTTGCTCGGCCTTTTTTCGCGCTGAAACCTGGCCTGCATGCACGCGGTAGCGCAAGACGACCTCGGGCACATTGACGAATTTGTAGCCTCTCCCCCAGGCACGCTGCCACAGTTCGTAATCCTCTGCATACGGATAGTCTGGATCGTAACCCAGTTCAGCAAACGCCGAATGCCGCCCTATAACGGTCGGGTGGCCAAAGGGAACACCAAACAGCAAGTGAACCTCGCAAGCTTCATGGGTCAGCGGGTAGAAGCACACGCTGCGCAAGGCGCCGAAACACTGGATAGCGCCACCGCAAAAATCAACTCTCTCACGTTCGAGCGCGGCAAGCTGTACTATAAAACGATTGGGCATAGCCACGTCATCCGCATCCATGCGGGCAATCCACTCGCCGCGAGCAAGGGCGATCCCTTCATTGAGCGTCGCAACCAACCCTCGGTTTTCACGGCTAATCAAGCGGATACGAGCATCTTGCACAGCATAACGCTTCAGGACGGAAAGGCTATTATCCGTAGAACCGTCATCGATGATGATGAATTCGAAATCCCGAAAGCTCTGCCCAAGAATCGACTCGATCGCTTCCCCCACATAGGCTTCGGCATTGAATACCGGCATCAACACCGATAGCAGCGGCCTGTTGCTTTGATGATTGCAAGTCACAACACAATCCATTCAGGACAATACAGGTCTCGTGTGTCAAAGACATCGACATTGAACCAGTGTCTGGGCGCAATGACGACTTTGTCTGGACGCGGATTCAGCCACGCCCCCCACCAACTGAAAGTGCTGTTGGCAATGATATGATGCCGACACGCACTCATTAGTTGCATATCCCGATAACTTGCCGCACCACGATTGTGGTCAACCACTGTGTAAGAAACGGGCAACTTAAGATGCTCCAGAACCCATTGGGGATCGTCGGAAAACACGTAGAAGCGCTCAGCATTAGTTTTTTCAATCATCGTGGCAACAGCAGCTGGGTAATATTCGGACAAGTCTACGCCATGGACACGCCTCATCTGTGGATTGTTGAAGTAATCTCCCCGGCGGATGTGCAGTGAGACGCTAACGCCGGATTGCATTTCATCCATTAGCGCAGCATTGTGGGGGTCGAGGGGCTCAACGAAACGGAACTGTTGCCGAATGATGTCAGCAATGTTCGAAAAATATCGCTCGCTTTGCCAGTAGCCCTCCAGATACACATTGTCCGTCAGATGCTCAAAACCTGTCCAGTAATGGAAATGGGGCTGGATGACCAGCGACTTTGGCCGCAGCGCGCGCAACAAACGGCGCGACAACAAACGCCTTACGGCAGGATGCACACACGCTCCCAACACTTTTCGAAGGTCTTTGCTTGAAGGCTCGGGCAGTTCTAACCCGAAGACGCGCCGCAACTCGAGGCCTTGGTGCAAGCACGTGGCGTCAAACCAATGAGTATCGAACTTGACTTCACTTCCGATGCGATGGGCAGCGGCCAGCCCTGCCGCATATTGAAACATCTGATTGCCCAAACCGCCACAGAGACGAACGATGATCATGGCTCAGCTCAATTTCTGACGAAGCAGGGTGTGGAAAAACGCCGCAGTACGAAGATGCTGAAAGGCTACCTATTTTGTTAGGCCTGCAGTGAGCAAGATGATGGCCAAAGAGCTCGCGACACTACGGCCTGCCCGGAGGAAGAATAACAGGAAAAAGACCCCAAGCAAGACGGCCCCAGCAAAAACACCCCGTTTCGTGGAGAAGCAAGTGGGCTGCATGCCTCGCGCCCGATAGATGCTCAAAATCGTCTGTTGGGCTGCCGCAAGACACAGAAAGCTGCCACAAACCCAATAGAGTGGCAAGAGGGCGTTGGTTATACTTGATGTCGCTTCAGCTTGCACGCTCACGTCCGTACTACCTGCGATGCGCTGAAAATAAAAATAATAGGCATAGGTGTATTGCACAACGACAGTTTCCATCACAGCTGTCATCCGCGCCGGAATGCTAAAGGACAGAAGGAACAGGCCCAGGGTCGTTGCATCCCAATGCTTACTCATCGCGGCGCCCCAAAGTGTCGAGCACCTTACCGACAATGGTGGTGGCGAAGATTTCACTGGAAAAGCGTTTGGCTGCGGGAGAGACCAGAAAATCGCAAATGGCCTGCTGGTATTGGATATAGCGAGTCTCCGGCATACTCGTGAGGTAACGGTAAAGATCGGCGTAATCGCCAAATGCCCTGCGGTCGATGAAGCAGTCTGCTGGTATATAGTCGGTAATATCCTCTGCACCCCAGTAAACCGGCACGTTACCAGCACAAAAGGCGTCGAAGATTTTTTCAGTAATATAGCCGCGCAAGCCGCGAACGTTCTCATAACACAGGGAAAAACGCGCGTGCCGCAAAACCTCCCGCTTGCTGGGGATCACGCCTTTCCACGAGGGAAACCATTGCAGCCGCCAGGGGAGCACAAACTCGACCCCATGGACAATGCCGCCCAGGGGTGTCGGCAAACGTGGGGATTTATCCCAGTCATGTCCGTAGAGCGCAAAAGCCTGGGGGGCGTGCTTTTCAAACCAGCGAATTGCTCGCACGCGTTCCCGATAGAGATCGACCGCAGGACGCCAAACGGGCAAAGCCTTGTTGGAGGCAATCATTACCAGAAGCTGGGGTCGCTCTTGATAGCCATCGACCACGCCCGCGCCCAGAGGGTGGGCCAGGCAGATCTCGGTTCCAATTCCCCGGCGGACGAGATCAGGCATCCAAGTAAAAATTCCCTTGTACTGTTGCAGCATCCGCCAATCCACATTAGGGGGATGTATAAACTCGGATTCCGCCAGAATCACAAACGCCGGCACGTCGTGCCGAAGTCGATGAGCATTGACATGGATGACGAAGTCGAGAGCCGCACTTCTGGCATCCTCGATGGCTAAAAGGTCACCTCCGGCAGCTCGGAAAGCATCACGCAAGGCTAACCACTTGTCATTCAGACCATCGGCGTTACGCCGCCCGAAAAAACTAGATGCAGCCCCTCCACTATAGGAGAGAGCACCGACGTGTGAGGGTAAAGCCCCGCTCTCACAAATAGCCATAATCCCTTAGATCAACGTCGATTTTCTCTTGCAACCGCGCATTAGAGTCTCGATAACGCGTCAGCAAAAGTTCGAGCATGGAATCAGAGACCCTGGTTTCATGAATTATGCTACCCATATCTTTAATAAATGGGATGCTACGCGCCAATCTGCGCCATGCCCTTCTCAACAATGGTAACCGATCGAAAACAAGCCAATCGTCCATCACATAACCACGATAGGTCTCATCGCGAGATGACAAGTTCTCCCTTATCCCCATATCGGGTCGCGACTGGCCATGTTCAAGCTCGGCAAAAGATTCAAATCTGAAGAAAAACAAATCAGGCGCCTCGATCATCATCTCGTAGGGCAGAACGAGCACATTCTCCCGGCCGAATACGGCGTGGAGAGCCTCAATATAGCGAGACCAATCAAGATCGACGATGGGATTATCGTTATTACACCCGAATAACGTGGCGAAATTCACAAAACGACTGAATCGGTCTTCGCGCAAAATGAACTGCCGCCACAAAGAGAGCGCATACTTGTCTTGTCTGCGAATCACAAACATGGCTTTCTCCACACCTGCGCAGCGCAAGAGTTCCATATGCACGTCAGTCATCTCCGCTGACAAGCCGCATAGTCCTTCGGCGCTCAGCAATATGGACTCACACTCAATCGTTCGAGCCCAGCACCTTACCCCTTTCTTCCACCCCTCCACCTCTTTACTCACCGCGACTCTGAAATGATGGATTCTTTCGTCGCGGAGTTTTAGAGCATTTTTGTTAAGCAAATCTTCATACCAAAAAAGGTGAGTGGCCCAAATGAACCTGAATTCAATAGGCCAGGTATAGGGTGATTGCGTCGAATAAAAACAAAATGGAAGCTTCGAAAAGTAATGCTTTTGCAAAAACGTACTGGCAGTCTTGGGAAGACCGATATGCGCAATCTTCATTTTTTAGCTTCTCAATACCCAACTTTCCCACACAAATTCATAATTCCACATTTCTTCGTGGCTTGCTCCCAGTTTGGCGCGGATGGCCTGCCGGCGCTCAGGAGCCTCAGGAAAAAAGTTGTGGAACTGAATCTGCAGAAAGCGGATACGCCTGATCCAGCCGGAAGAAATCAGCAGCTCCAAAAGGTCGTATTCTCCGCCTTCGATGTTTATTTTCATCAGGTCGATTTGCTTGAGTGCCAATTCTTCAAAAACACGGTCTGCACGCTTAATGCAAGCCTGACGTTGTGGCGTGTGAGGCTGCACGAAGGATATAAAGGAGGAACCATCGCCCTTCACTTCGATTGGCAGCAATGCATCGTTTGTGCCCAGACCATATCCATACACCTCGATGCGCGGGATCGCTCTAAATCTCTCGACACAATACGCATAGAACTCAGCCACTGGCTCGAACAGCAGCACCCTACAGCCGAATTGTTCGTAAATCGCGTTTGCAAAGTCACCACGGTACGCCCCTACATCAATCACCAGGCTATCACTGGTCAAGGGATAGTCGAGGCGCAGCGTTTGGTCTCCACGGTCCCTGAACCAGCGGCGAACCTCGCGAAGAAAGGGATCACGAAAGATATGGAGCTTGTAAAGGTAGCCGAGACGATTAGCGAGGCGGGCGAAGAAACTCATAGCAAAGGCTTCTCACATTCGACATTCAAGCTGATCAAAATCCCGTTTTCTTTATCCATGTGAGGGATGTAGGCTTGGGAGAAGTCGTCCACATGGGCGTGCTCCGTCTGCCGCCAGTCATAACGCCGGATGTTGACGAATCCTGCTTCGATGAGGTAGCGCAAAAGCGAATCGAAGTCGAAGACGTTGTAATGGATGTTGTAGAGGTAATCCTGCCGGCCGAACAGCGGGCCGATGACGAGGTCGAGCTTGCCGAAGCGCCTATAGACTTCGCAAATCTGGGCGAAACCCGGCACAGAGATCCTCAGAACGCCCCCTGGCCGCAGCAACCGATGCCATTCCTTCAGCACACGCGGCACTTCCCGGCGTTTGAAATGCTCGAGCACATGGCAGTTGTAGATCAGATCCACCGATCCATCTGGAATGAAGGAAAGATTGTCGATCGTGGCGACGTGATCCACGTGCGGATAACCGATCGTATGGATATGGACAAACCCAGGGATGAAGCGTTTGCCGCAACCAAGATGGAGTTTCATGAACTTGCCCTTTTACTTTCCTTTACCCGCAGACCGTTCCCAAAACGCACCTCTGCTGGCGGAAGATTTTTCACAATGCGTGCCGGCACTCCAGCCACCAAAACATCTTCGGGAACATCCCTGTTCACCACGGCTCCTGCAGCGACGATGCTGCGGCTACCGATTTTGACACCGGGAAGTATGATCGCGCCAGTTCCAATCCAGACATGGTCATCGATGGACACCAATTTGTTGATGCCGACAGCGGTGATGGGAAGAACAGACGAGTCGTGGGTGGGTGTGATGATCCGGGTGTAGGCAGCAATGGCGCAACGCTCGCCAATAACTATGAAGCCTTGGGATGAAGCATGCAGTGAGACGTGCACGCCAATCGAAGTATCGGCACCGATCCTGATGTGAGAGGGATAAGTCAGCCTGCATCTTCCAAAAATGTGTGCACCAGGGCCAAGGTAGCCCAAACGAAGACGGAGAAACGCCATACGTACACGCATCAGCGATTCACTGAGGAAGGCAGGCACACGAGCAGCGAACTTTACAATGGTTATTTCTCGAAAGCATCACAGGCCAATTGTAAACCATTGCCAAACAAGAATTCGAAACCATAGTCGTAAGACAGGCGGGCTCGTATTGTTCTGATGTCGCGGGTCATTGCACCACCCCTCGCTCCTGGAGCATGCGCAGGACGGCGCCTACCGATTCTTCCAGCGTCAGACATTCTGTATTGACAATCAGCTCGGGTTTCAGCGGCGGTTCATAGGGGGAATCGATGCCAGTGTAATTCTTGATTTCTCCGGCTCGGGCCCTTTTGTAGAGGCCTTTGACATCGCGCGCCTCGCAGACTTCCAGGCTGGCCTGGCAATAGATTTCCAGAAAATCCCCGTGTGGCATCCGGTTGCGGACAGCCTCGCGGTCGGCCCGAAAGGGGCTGATGAAAGCGGTCATGACAATCAACCCCGCTTCCATCATCAACTTAGCGACTTCGCCGATACGGCGGATATTTTCCTTGCGGTCGGATTCGGTGAAACCCAGATCGGAACAAAGGCCGTGTCGGACGTTGTCACCATCCAGAACGAAGGTGCGGTAGCCGAGCTGATGTAATCGTTCCTCCACCGCATGGGCGAGTGTCGATTTGCCGGCGCCGGACAAACCGGTAAACCACAGGACACAGGATTTGTGGCCGTTCAGTTGTTCGCGGCGAGCACGAGTCACCGTGGCCTGGTGCCAGATGATGTTTTCACGGGGATTACTCATGGTCTGGATCAAAAAGTTGGCGCTCATGGAACGGGCTTCAATGACTACGGATGCCTATGAGTCTTGACAAGAGCGGCTCCCAAATCCTAATTTGTTTGTCGGCTCCTCGCCGTAAAGCGCGAAATATCCAGTACCTTCTCTGCCGCTCCATCTGGTTTTGTGGAATCAAACAAGACTTCGGCTTTTTATCATATCCCCAGCCGTATCAATTCAGCCAGTTCGCGGATGACGAGTCCGGGCCGATGCTGATGTCTACCAGGGGAGCAAGGGACAAGTTGTAGGTTCGACACTTGTGATCGGGGATATCGACGGAGAGGGGGGGATTCGAACCCCCGTTAGGTGTTACCCTAAACTTGATTTCGAGTCAAGCGCATTCAACCACTCTGCCACCTCTCCACGGATCTCCAATCATAGCAAAGGTGAATGCCAAAGGCACACTGGGCGATCGCTCTCCCTGAAGGGAATTCTGGCGGCAAAGCCTTTTACCATAAAAGTATTCAGTTCACTTCAAACAACGACGGCATGAATATTAAACAGGGTTTTGTCGGCACCGTCGGGCAGACGCCGCTGATTCGCCTCAATTACTTTAGTGACCTCACGGGCTGTGAAATTCTCGGTAAAGCAGAGTTCCTCAACCCCGGTGGCTCCGTCAAGGATCGAGCGGCCCTCTACATTATTGAAGATGCTGAAAGAAAAGGCCTTCTCAAACCTGGCGGTACAGTGGTCGAGGGTACAGCGGGCAATACCGGCATTGGCCTAGCCCACATCTGCAATGCCAAGGGCTACAGGTGCTTGATTGTGATTCCCAATACCCAATCCCAAGAAAAAATTGACCTGTTGCGTACCCTAGGTGCCGAGGTGCGCCCCGTTCCTGCCGTGCCCTACAAAGACCCCAATAACTATGTGAAGCTCTCTGGCCGTATTGCTGCTGAGATGGAGAATGCCCTCTGGGCGAACCAGTTCGATAACCTTGCCAATCGCCAGGCCCACTACGAAACCACTGGCCCTGAAATCTGGGAGCAGACCGATGGCCGAATTGATGCGTGGGTAGCAGCCACTGGCACGGGGGGTACCTATGCAGGTGTAGCCCTGTTCCTCAAGGAAAAAAATCCCGCCATTCGCACCGTGATTGCTGATCCGATGGGCAGCGCTATCTATAGCTATGTAAAAACGGGTACCCTCAGTAGCACAGGGAGTTCAATCACTGAAGGCATTGGCAATAGCCGCATTACAGCCAATTTAGCAGGCGCTCCCATTGATGATGCGATTCAAATTGAGGATCAAGAGTGCCTTGACGTCATTTATCAACTGCTGCACTACGATGGCCTTTTCATGGGGGGCTCCGTGGGCATTAATGTCGGGGCAGCGGTACGCCTAGCCAAGGAACTCGGCCCCGGCCACACAATTGTCACAGTGCTGTGCGACGGGGGTTCCCGCTATCAATCGCGGCTCTTTAACCCAGAGTGGCTGGCCAGTAAAGGGCTACGGGTGCCAGAGATTAAAAAACGTTAAGTCTTGGGAACACTGTCTAAAATAGAGGGGTCAGAAGGGGACAAGTAGCCGCTAGGCGTGGGTGTGGACTTTACGCGAAGCATCAGCCGTGAAAAAACAACGTTGGTTTCCCCTGTTGGCCAGCCTGGTCTGTGGGGTGGCGATCGCCCTCCATCCTGTTGCGGTACAGGCACAAAATCTCTGGCAGCGGTTGCTGTTGCAGGGGCTTCAGGTCATCCAACTCTCCAATATCTCGCCCCGCCAAGAGGTGGCTTTGGGGCAACAGATCCATGAGCAGATGCTACGGCAAGGGATGCGCCTTGTTCGAAATCCCGCTGCTCAAAATTATGTGAATAGCATTGGTGCCCGCTTGGTCAGTGTCGGCGAACGTCGAGGGCTGCCCTATCAATTTCACATCATTCAAGACCGCGACATCAATGCCTATGCGACCATGGGGGGCTTTGTCTATGTCACAACAGGGCTCATGCTGCGGGCAGAAAACGAGGCGGAACTCGCCAGTGTCATTGCCCACGAAATTGGCCATATCGATCAGCGCCATGTGATTCGTCAACTGCAACAAATGGCGATCGCCCAGGGCTTAATGACCGCAGCTGGCTTGGAGCGCGATCGCGGGGTCCAACTGGCGATGGAACTTGCTTTTCGGCGACCCCGCAGTCGGGAGCAGGAATTGGAGGCCGATCGCTATGGGTTGCGGCTATTGGCTCGCAGCCACTACGATCCACGGGCGATGGTGACATTTCTGCAAAAATTGCAACGGGAGGGAGGGGCACCGCCGACGATTTTAAGTACGCACCCTGCTCCCCGCGATCGCCAGTTCATTGCCGAAAATTTAATCCGCTCTGGCCTCAGCAATGAATGCGTGGTTAGCCCCCAACCCCTCTGTGGCACCGATACCTTAGCCTATCAGCAACAACTGCGCTCCTTCTAAGCGCACCTAAGTGGCTAAAAGATTGCGCCAGCGGGCATAACGGCCCAAGGCAGTCAGCGGAAAGTGCTGCTGGTAGTAGTGGTACTTCAAGTAAAAGTGGCAGGGAAAGCCAGTGCCCGTGAAGTAATCCTCGTGCCATGTGCCATCTGGGCGCTGCGTCTCAAGAAGATAGGCAATTCCCCTTTCAATGGCCTCTGTGGCGTAGTCCCCCGTGGCATCGCCAGCGGCCAAAAGGCCAATAATCGCCCAAGCGGTTTGGGAAGCGGTGCTATCCCCTTTGCCCTTAAGGGAAGGGTCATGGTAGCTCCAGCAGGTTTCACCCCAGCCACCATCGGCATTTTGACACTGCATCAACCACTCAGCAGCACGGCGAATACGCCAGCGATCGTAGCGAGGAGCCACAAGGGAGAGGGCAGTCAGCACCCCGCTCGTACCATAGAGGTAGTTCACCCCCCAACGGCCAAACCAACAGCCTTCCGGTTCCTGCTCATTGCGCAAGTAAGCAAGGGCGCGATCGAGGGCAACCCTATCAAAGGCCAACTGACAGCGACCCACCATCTCCAGCACTCGTGCCGTAACATCAGCAGTATTCGGGTCAATCATTGCCTTGAGATCCCCGTAGGGAATCCCATTGAGCCAATCTTGGTCGTTGTCCACATCAAAGGCCGCCCAACCCCCTGGCCGACACTGCATTGAGGCAATCCAAGCGACTGCCCGCTCAATGGCTCGCCGTTTTAGGTTTTCGTTGGGTAGGGTCACAGCATGGAGCGCCATCACCACCACCGCTGTATCATCCACATCGGGGTAGAAGCGATTCTCAAATTCAAAGGCCCATCCGCCCGGCCGACCTTTCTTGTTTTTGATGTGCCAGTCCCCATAGTCAAGGATTTGCTTGGAGAGTAGCCATTCGCCAGCTTTGACAAGGGCGGGATGATCGGGAGCAACCCCTGAATCCACCATGGCTCGCATCACTAAGGCGGTATCCCAAACGGGGGAGACACAGGGCTGCACGCGGTACTCCGTTTCCGTTTCAATGGCGAAGCGATCCACTGCCGCCATCCCCCGCTGCACAATGGGGTCATCAACCGCATAGTCAAGGGCACGCAACGCCAATAGGGAGTTGAGCATTGCCGGAATAATGCCGCCCCAGTCGCCACTGGCTTCTTGACGCTCCAGCACCCATTCCTCGGCAGCCTTGAGCCCCTGTTCTCTGAGGGGATGAATGTTCAGCGTTTCAAAGAGTTTGAAGACGCGATCGAGGCCAATAAAAACATCACGCCAGTCGCCTTGGCGAGGCAGTTCCCAGACCACATTTGCCCGCCCTTCGCTGTAGAGTTCATCGAGGGTAATGGGCGGGTCCATCCCATAAACAGGCTTGCGATCCATGACGATTAGCAGCGGCACCGTGCTGCTACGGGCCCAACTGGACATTTCATAAATCGTGAAGGGGCTCCCCTCTGGCAGAAGCATTATCCAAGGGGGCAGGGAGGGAATCCCCCGCCAGTCATAGCAACCAATGAGGGCAAGGTGCAGTTTGGTAAAGATGCGCGTTTTGCTAATGCCACCGCGGGCAAGGATAAATTGCCGTGCCTTCACCAAGGCTGGATCGGTTTCGGGAACGCCCAAGAGCCGCAATCCCATGTAGGCTTCAACACTGGTGCTGAGATCACCACCATCGCCATAAAACAGTTCCCAACCGCCGTGATCCCGCTGATGGTTGCGCAAATACTGTTCCGCCTTGGCCAAGGGTAACCGCTGTTCGGTGCCCCAGATTTTGTGGAGCAGGATCACCTCTGCGGTCATGGTTACATTGGACTCCAATTCCGCCCACCAGTAGCCCTCGGCATATTGCTGCGAAAAGAGAAAGTCTTGGCTGGCGCGAATCGCCTGTTGGAGTTGCTTTGGGTCAATGGCCGTCGCAAGTGAAGTTGGCATGATCCTTCGGCTGTTAGACTCTTGGTTAGTTTAGCGGCGGCGATCGCTCCCTCGCAAGCGTCCTAGAGTTGGGTTACGATTAAGGCTATGTCTTTGCGTCAACACCAGCATCCTCTGATTCAGCGCCTTGCTGATCGCATTGAAGCGATTTGGCAGGCTTTCTTTCCCTTGGCACCCTACGCTCTGCCTGAAGATCTCGGTTATGTCGAGGGTAAACTAGAAGGGGAACGGCTAACGATTGAGAACCACTGCTACCAAGCCCCTCCCTTTCGCAAGCTTCACCTGGAATTGGCACGGGTAGGGGAGAGTTTGGACATTTTGCACTGTGTCATGTTTCCAGAGCCGCGCTACGACCTACCCATGTTTGGCTGTGATCTCGTCGGTGGCCGCGGGCAAATTAGTGCTGCGATTGTGGATCTCTCCCCTGTGACGGGTCAGTTGCCCGCTGCCTACACCTGCGCCTTAAATGCTTTGCCGAAGCTCACCTTTCGTCAACCGCGTGAGCTGCCCCCTTGGGGACATATCTTCTCGCCGTTTTGCATTTTTATTCGGCCACAGGGAGAAGCTGAGGAACAGCAATTTCTAGATCGCATTGGTGAATACCTTACCCTCCACTGTCAACTTAGCCAGCAGGCCGTACCCACGGATCACCCCCAAGCGGTCATTGCCGGTCAACGGCAGTATTGCCAGCAACAGCAGCAAAACGATAAAACCCGTCGTGTTCTGGAAAAGGCCTTTGGTGTCCCTTGGGCGGAACGCTACATGACCACTGTGCTTTTTGATGTCCCCCCGGTGTAGGGGTTCACTCCTGATGTGGCACTGGCAAACCACTGAGCTTGGGCGCTTTCTCACCTGCGATCTCCTGCAGGGGTTTCGCCATGGCTTCTTTACTCGCGATTGGCAAGGACAAGACCTCAGCGCCCTCACTGCAGCCTTAGGAGCAACAGCAACACCCCTGCGAACGCAACAGGTGCATGGCGATCGCGTGGCTTTGGCAGCGGAAGTTTTAGCCTGGGAGCAGCCCTTGGCAGCAGATGCCCTTGTGGCCACAGGGTCTAATCAAGCCCTCTGGGTTTGTAGTGCCGACTGTGTACCCTTGTTGGTTGCCGATGTTGCCAGTGGACGAGTGGCAGCCATTCATGCGGGGTGGCGGGGAACAGCAATCCAAATCTCGAAGGCCACGCTCCAGCAGATGCAAGCATGCGGCAGTGATCTTGCCAATTTACGGATTGCCATGGGGCCTGCCATTCGCGGTGAGGTCTATCAAGTGGGGCTGAAGGTTGCCCGTGCCTTGGCGCAGACCATTCTTGAGGGGATCACAGAAACCACTGACCGCGATGATCTCTACCAGCGTTTCGCGGCCCTAGACCCAGCGGCGGTCTTTCTTGATCCGGATCCTGAGCGCCTGCGAGTGGATGTGGCCCGGGTCAATCGTCTGCAATTGCTGCAGTTGGGACTGCGGGATGAGCAAATTGCCCTGTCGCCCCACTGTACGTTTCGCGATGCTGAGTTCTTTTTCTCCTATCGCCGTGAACCTCTGAAGCAGGTGCAGTGGTCGGGAATTGTCAGTCGGTTCCGATGATTGGCGTTGCAACCGGAGCAGCCATCGCTGGCGCTTGGAGCGATCGCCACCGCCAGCCCCCAACTTTTCCTGCCCTAGTCTGTGTCCTTGGATTTACAGAGACGGCATTAATTCCTGGCATCTCGGCGGCGGGTCAAACCCCCAGCGATCGCCAAATCACAGCCTTGGCCGATGGTGAGTTCCTCCTGCGGGGCATTCAACCCCAGTACCACTATGCACTACCGCCCCTGACGGCGGGTGCTTCCCCTGCGTTGATTAGTCGTGCCCTCATTGAGGCTTTGGCGTTGCCCCTTTACGTCTTTGATGCGGGTTTACCCCTACCGCGGTTGCCTGAGATGATTGATTTGGGGGGCACACCCGCTCGCTGCCTAACCACGGGTCAGGCGATGACACCACAAATGGTGGCGCACCTCTGGGAACAGGGATGGTCCTGGGGGGCCAAGCTCAGCAGCCAATATCCGTGGCTGATCATTGCTGAATGCGTCGTGGGGGGCACAACCACTGCCCTTGCCCTCTGTGAAAGTCTGGGCATCCCCGCTCGCGATTGTGTAGGCAGTAGCCATCGCCAAAGCAACCATACCCAAAAGTGGTCCCTCGTTCAAAAGGGGCTGGCCCATCTCCCTCCTCAGGCAGATCCCTTCACCTGTGTAGCGGCCATTGGCGATCCAATGCAGGTGGTGGTGGCTGCGATGGCCCTGCGGGCCAGTCAAACCTGTGGTGTTTTGCTGGCGGGGGGGTCGCAAATGATCGCGGTCTATGCGTTTGGGCGGGCGATCGCCCAGTGGCGTCAGCTGCCTTGGCGTCCAGAACAAATTGTGGTGGGCACCACTCGTTGGCTGATTGAAGATCAAACGGCTCAGATTCACCGCTTAGCCGAGCGTGTGCAGTGTCCGCTCATTTACACTCAACTGGACTTCAGCTTGTCCCGTCATCCTGCCCTGCGTGCCTATGAACAGGGATTTGTCAAGGAAGGGGTCGGGGCAGGGGGCTGTGCCATTGCTGGCCATCTACTGGCGGGCTGGCGTAATTCAGAAATGGTGGATATTGTTGACAGGTTGGCCGATCGCTGGGCAAAGGGGATGTAACCCCTTGAGGTCATTTGGCAAAAGGGCGAAGCCGCTGGGGGTTGAGCCCTTCGATACAGCGCGGCATTTGACCCGGAGGGGGCGATCGTCAACAGGATAGTTGCCCTGGTATTTTTTAGGGCCTTTGTGGTTGGCTAACTTCAGGGGGGCGATCGACGGTCTTTATCGCTATATCAGCAGCTTCGCTGGGGTGGTGAACTTGGAATTTCCCCTTGCGGGCCCGTTCTAGGAAGACGTCCTCGACTGTGAGACTGGGTTGAAGACCTTCGCTGTAACCGTCATACTGGCTGGGTCTCGCTGGTCACTTCTACTCCAGGGGGTTCACCCATGGCCAACCGACAGGCGGCAAGACTGGCACGGCTGTACATCTGCTCTAGGGTGGCCATTAACTGGGCTACTTCACTGGAAACTTCGTGGGGAAAGGGGGGTAAGACAGAAAGCACCCCCTGGGGTTGGCCACGGGGGACAAGCACCACTAACTCTGGCGGTAGGGGCTGGCGATATTGGCAAAAGCGGGCATCGGTTTTCGGCGGCTCATAGAGGGGTGGAGGGGTGGGCACCATAGAGGGGGTGGTCGCCGTTGCCCGATAGTGGCGCAGGCGTTGGAGAATCTCCTCTTTGGTTTTGCCCCGCAATTGAAAGAGGAGAAAGGGATCTTCGTTGAAGGACTGTCCCAACAAGTAATAGACGGCGCCAATATGTTTGCAGGGATTGACTGGGTCAGGACAATTGCAGCGGCTATGGATGTCAAATTTCGTGAAGGGAAATAAACTCAGTCCCGCTTGGGTAAAGACTTCTTCAATACTGGGGGGCAATTCACCCGCCAGGAGCTTCGCGGCATAGAAGGCTTTTTGTGCCATGCCGTCAATGGCATATTGCCACTGCTCTTCACTAAAGGCATCCAAATACAGTTTGACGTGATAGGGTTCGGCGGCCGTGCCCTGAACCTGGGCATGGACTTGGTTGCCCTTGAACTCCAAGGTGAGGACTCGCCCCTCCCGCACATAATTGCGTGCCCGTTCTAAGCGCCGTCGCCAGCCAAAGGACTCCAGCACACCTATCCAGCGTTCACTCCACCAATGTTGACGCCCCTGGGCACTGTCGCGATCGCCGGCTGCTACCTCAACGACAGGTTCAGAGGCTGCCGTTGTCGCTGTGACATCAAGCGTTACAGGAGCTGACTGCTGCTTTTGCTTTTGTTTAAGACTGGCAGCTTTGCGGGTAATCTTGAGAATCTGCGGCTGTTTCATGGGTCATATGCCACGGCTATTCTTCCTATCATAGGTTGCTGGCCTAGAGGATGAGGTGAATGTCCCAGGTGGTAATGTCCCAGGTTTGTATCACACAGCCACTTCCCTGCCGGCGAATCAACCAAAGGTGGCGATCGCCCGTAAAGCCCAGGCCATCAATCTCCTGTTCACTTTCAGCCGTACCGACAATTTCACCGCTGTGGGTCACTAAATTCAAACTATGGCGACCCGCCACCACATAGCCCCAAGGTGTGGCACAGAGAAATTGGGGACGAAACCGCAGCCCCAAGCGTTGAATCCGCCAAGGCCGCAAATGTAGGAGCACTAATAGAGGTTGCTGCGGATGATCCTCAAAGGCCGCTACTTGCCATGGTTGGTGATGGGCAGGGGTCAACAACGTCAGGTGGGCAGGCAGTGGGGTGTATAGTCGCCAGTGTCCTCGGCGGTCAAAGAGTTGAAAATGGGTGATGGGATGCGCCGTTTCAGGATCTTGGGAGCGACTAATCACCGCCCCATAGCGACGATTGAGGAGTAGGGTATCGACAAAAGTCCGTCCATGCCACTGACAGCGAAGGGTACGCCGCCCTTGACCATTGATCAATTGAACATGAAGCTGTAATTCCGCTGCTGCACTATCAATCTGGGTTTCTGCCCACCAATACCCCCTCGCATCAATGGTCAATGGGTTCAGGGTAGAGGGAAGATGACCGTCTAGGGGGATCAACTGGTCATGGATACAGAAAAGCTGCGGGGGCAGAGCATTGATTCGCAGCCAAGCACTGACTTCACTGCCATAGAGTTGAATGGGCAGCGGTGGTAGCGGCCATTGAGCCGTCGCTTCGGGTATAGTCTCCCTAGCTTGCCAAGCCCAGAGGCGATCGCCCACCACCCCATAGAAACCTGTGGCGGTACTGGCAACCTGTTGGGGTAGTCGCGGCAAAGCAAAGCCCTGGGGTTCCCCCAGCCAAACCGCCGCCGGTGACCTAGAAAACAATAGGGGCTGCTGATGATGCTCTGCTTCAATAACCTCTAGGGCTAATTGCACAGCCATCGTCATTTCCGCTGCACTTTTATAGCGGCGCTGCGGTAATTTATCCAAGGCCTTAGCAATAATGCTCCGCACCAGAAAGGGCAGCCCCTCGGGAAGGGTATAGGGGCGGCTGAGGTGGGCAGCCATGAGTTCAGCAGGTGTACCGTGGAAGGGGCGATCGCCAACAATCATCTCGTACAGAAGGATCCCTACTGCGTAGAGATCTGAAGCGGGCATTGTCTGACCATAGAAACGCTCCGGTGCCATATAGGCGGGGGAGCCCGTTTGACCGCTGCCCTTGACATCCTCAATTAGCCGCGCCACGCCAAAATCGGACACCTTTGCCTGCCAGCCCGTCGCCGTCACCTCCAGCAGGATATTTTCCGGTTTGAGATCGCAGTGGAGAATGCCGCGATGATGGGCATAGGCCAAGGCAGAGAGAATGTCCAATGTGAGGCGCAAAGCCGTCGTCAGGGGCAAGGCCTGTTCCTGCTCTAGGAGCGATCGCAATGTCCCCCCAGCACAATAGTCCATCACCAAACTGCGGCTCACCTGGGGGCTATGGTGCACACGAATATAGTCAATTGCTTGACAGCCCACCACATGGGGATGCTGAAGCGTCAGGAGGAAGTTCAACTCCCGCAAAAAGCCACGGGTCAGCAATTGCCGCTCGCTGAGCACTTTAATCGCTACAAGGTCACCCGACTCGCGATTGACGGCCAGATAAACTTGCCCATACTGGCCTTGACCCGCTAGATCCACCAGTCGGTAACGGGAGGTTTGGGCAGCATGAGCTGTGGCGAACAACAAGCCTCAACCATCAATGAAAAACATTTCTCAAAATGATTCGCGATCGCGTCCCTGTCAATGCAGGGTCAGAAGGAGAATAATTCTCCCCTAGGAGAAGAGGATTTCTAAGGGCACCTCCTTTATTGTCCCCTCTTGATTGTCCTGTTCAATACTCCCCACTTCATGGATGCGCTTGGCCAGATCCCGTGCCCGCTGATAACTGCTAATGTCCCCCTGTTCAAAGAAGAGCTTGGCTGCTGTGCGCAGATCCTCTACTGCGCCCTTGCGATCCCCCAGCGTTGAGCGCGCCACACCGCGATTATGATAGGCCTTGGCATAGGTATCGTTGAGGCGAATCGCTTCTGTGTAATCGAGAATGGCTGCTTCGGCATCCCCTAAACGCTGATGGGTCAGGCCGCGGTTGTAGTAGGCCTTGGCATGGCTGGGATTCACTTGGATAACTTGGGTATTTTTCTCAATTTCCCGCAAGCAATCCAGCACTTCTTCAATTTGTTTTTGCTCTGTGTCGAGAATGCGGGTGTAGTCGTGGAGATCCTGTGCCCCTTGGTTGAGTTGCATCACCTGTTTTTGCACATCCTCAAGGCGATCGCGCACCTGAGCAAGGGCAAGGTTGAGGCTAGCCAACTCTGACTGCTGCTGCCCTTGGGAGGCCACCAGTTCAGCAATTTTGGCCTCCTGTTGCTGCCGGAAGACTTGGAACTGGTCATCCAGTTTTTTGCGGCTCACCCAGTTTAAGCCCACCGCTAACGAAAGGGGCAAGGGGGCGATCGCCGTCAAAATTGCCTGTTGGGTTGCAGCAGCGGCCACAGACAACACAACCGTTAACCCTGTTGCGCCCCATTCTAGGGGTTCAAGCCCCCGGCGAGATGGCATGCCATGGGAGTTTAAACTACGGTCTTCCATCATATGGTGCCTCCCTGAGGATAAACAATGAAGGGGTTCTTATGCATCCGAGGTATTGGCGAAATATTGCCCCACCTGCACTTGGGTATCTTTCAACTGTGTAATCATCGTGCGAGTAATGAGCTTACCTGCCTCCACCAAGACGCGGCCATCGAGGGGGTGCAAAATATCCTGCTCAGCCCGCCGCCCAATCAAAGACTCAATATCTTCAACTGCGTTGACATACATCCCTGAGGGTAGCTCTACCACCACCCCCGGCCCCAGTACCCGTGCCTGACAGGCCAAACGAGAGGTGGCATTGGCCGTTGTAATCACCTCAAGGGTGCGTTGCTCACGCTTATTGATGGGGGAGAGGCTCTCCATCCCCTCTTTGATATAGACATGGCAGGTGGCACACATCCCGCGCCCGCCACACTCCTTGAGCACATGGAGTTCAGAGTCCAATAGAGCAGACAGCAAATTGTCATTGGTATTAACCGTGGTTTCCCGCGAGATGGGTTCAAGCTTGACAACTTTGGCCACTGCTCTTTTCTCCTTTTAATGACGCATAGAGAGTTACTTTAGGATCATACTCAAGCGGCCTGAGCGCGACATAGCCGCTCCATAATCGTGTCATGACCCTGTCCTTCCTGCAGCCAAGCCTCGGCCGGTTGGACCCGCTCCCGCAAGCCCAAGACAAAGAGATTATGGGTTGCCCCCAGGGTTTCACAGGCGGTTTGCACACAGTGGAGATCGCGACCGGTCAATTGGCTGAAGAAGGATTCTAAAATGCCTGCTTCCGCAGCGCATTGGGGCTGACCCGTATTTTTGGGAGCCGCCGCCGCAAAGGGAGAGTCCCACGTTTTCACCACCAAAAAGCCCTGTTGGTAGAAGCTCACATCGAGGTCAATCGTGCCCCAACCGTGGGTCTTCCAGCATTCCTTGAGGCATTGGAGAAACTCCACCATTTCCATCTCCGCAAGGGGACGGCGATAGTACTCGCTGACATCCTCGACAAAGCGGCGATAAAAGTTTTTGCCCCACCAGCGACCACAGTTAAAAAGCACAACCCCAGAGGCCTGCCCTACTTCTTGATCAAGGCCCGCATAGATGGCTTGGAGCAAAACATCGGGGAGGGCAATCAGACGGGCACCTTTGCGGTTTTCAATGAGACCCGTTTCAAAATCTCCCTGCACATAGGCATCGGCAGCGTAGTAATTGCCGGGGATGACGGGATCTTTGACCAAATCAGCAACGGAGATCATAGGACATCCTCATTTGTAGGCATGACAAGCAATTTCAACAGTCCCTTAGGCGTGGACGGAGACCACCGCTGGCAAGCCCACCAGGGTCGCTTGCGCCTGATCCAATAGCGGCAAAATCAAGTCCTGCTGAGCGTCCGTGAGCATTTCCTTGAGGCGGTCACTGAGAAGCTCGTGACAACTGCGCCATAGGGTTTGGGTTTGGTGGGCCTTGACCACTTCCGTGAGCCACTCTAGGAGTCGATGCTGCAAAAACTCGGGATTGTTTAGGAGCATGGCCATGGCGGCATAGCGCAGGAGGGCGATCGCCTGGCGTAACACCTGCTCAAGGGTTTGCGGGGTTTCGGTGGGATATTGCTTTTGCAGGGCATCAGCCACAGGCTGAAAGATTTCAATTTCATGATCCCGCAGAAATTCATAGGTGCTTAACCGCTGCTGCAGGGACTCGATGTGGTGGCGAAAGACTTTGATGTCCACATTGCTGAGGTAGTTTTCTTCAGCTTTGTAGTAGAGATTCATTAACTCGGTGTGCATAGGGGTCTCCTAAAACAGGTTTGATAAGTCTGAGAGGGTGACTTCGGGCTCTACGGGGACAGGGGGCGGGGCTTCCACCTTACTCACTTGAGCGATCGGGGGTTGGCCTGCCCAAGGAAGACTGGCACAGAAGTCCTTGACCGATAGGCACCAGAGGCACAGACTCGGTTCAAGGGAGATGGCTTGATCCGGACGGCCTTCCCAATTGAGTTGGCGGAAGAAGGTTTCTACCGACCACGCCGCCCAAGGGGTAGCAGGGGCAGCCATTGAGGGAGCGGCAATTTCCTCCTCGGGGGGTGGTGAGAGAGGGGCCAAGACGACCCCAACCCCTTCCCAGTTCATGCGACCAAAGAAGTCCTTGACAGGGTAGCTTGGCCACGGTGTGGGACTCGTGGGGGCGATCGCCCCTTTGGCCTCAAGACCCAGCCAGTTGACCCGCTGCCAAAATTCGCCGATTTTTAGGGATTGCCAATTGAGGACCCCCGCTGCCGCCACCGGCTGCTGGCGCACCAGGCCCAGCCAGTTTAGTTCCTCAAAGAATTCAGCAACGGCTTGCTGTTGCCAATTACCGTTGAGGTTTTCCATAGACCAGTTCTCCACTGCGGAGGCGTCTTTCAATATCTTTGGCGGAAGCTCCCTCGTTTTGCCAGAAGGCAGCGGCATCAATGCGATCCTGTTTGCCGAGAAGGAACTTGCAGTAGGTTTCCCCCATAGCGTAGCACTGGATTTCAATACAACTGAGTTCCTTTTGAACTAAGCCACTGAAGAAACCGGCAAAGAGGCCTGCATAGAGGTGGCACACGGGTCGGCCAACATCCCCCAAGGTACGCGCCACAACCGAATCAAAGATATTGATGAACATGAAGCCGTGCTTTTGCTCGCTGAGATCCACTTCCCAGTTCCCCCAGCCTTGGGTTGTGCAGGGCCACCACCAAGCTTCGAGGACATAGGAAAGCCGCATTTGCTTGATCCCCTGCTCATAGCCATATTCACTGGGAAACCACTCTGCAAAAAACTGGGCATCGCACCGCCCCCATTCTTCGCCAATTTTGTACATAACGACGCTGGAAGCAGGGCCAACTTCCTCTTCCAGGCCTTCAATGAGGCCAATGATGAAGTCTTCGGTGACTAGGAGGTTGCGGGCATTGTTCCAATCAGTGTAGGTACCGCGATCGCTATCGAATTGAAAGAAGTCCCAAAAAGCGTAGTGATGGTGGCGTTTCGGGTATTTTTTGCGCAGGAGATGGTTAACACTGGAGCGATCGCCAGCGGCGGCTTGGGATCGGGAACGGGTCATGGTCATAGGGGGACTCCATCAAATAGGGTCAGGAATATCGACAAAGACACTGGAGAACTTAAGTCAAAAAACATAGAAGCAATCATTGCGCAAAAAGCAATTAGACGAGAAATACGTCATGGTTCAAAGCAAGGCAACGAATTCCACTCTTCCTTGCCTCAGCATTACTGCTGCTTCAATCATGACTGATCTATCTTTGCGTGGGCAGTTGTTCTTAATTGAATTTAGTAATTCTGTTACTACCCTTAATGTTGTTTAATGTAGGTGGATCGCTTTGAGCCTTGCTTCCGTAGAAATACGGATTTAGAGGGGTTAAATTTGATCTCCGAGTATAAAAAAGTATCAAGTCTATGAAGATGGACACAGGGGCACTAACGTTTCAACAAAAAATTTATTGGCTAGTGAAGCAAATTCCCCTAGGGCGTGTGGCTACCTATGGCCAAATTGCCGCCCTGTGTGGCTGGCCTCGCCATGGGCGCTATGTGGGCTATGCCCTCTATCGGGTGGCACCCAATTCTGACATTCCATGGCACCGCGTGGTCAATGCCCAAGGCAAAATTTCCTATGCGCCCCAACGCCGCGGGACAGATGAATTACAGCGCTGGCGCCTAGCGGCAGAGGGGATTATTTTTACGGCGGGCGATCGCATTAACTTGAGGCGCTACCAATGGCAGCCCCCCGCCACGGTGTATCAACAGTTGATTTGGCCAGAGGGGGCAGCAACAGATTCTGCAAAAGCAAAAGTGGGATGAGCATAGGCAGGATATCAATTCTGTCCCTTGTTACCATATTCCTTAGTGCTGCGCCTCTAATCTGCCATGACCGTTGCCTATTTTGACTGCCCCGCTGGTGTGGCTGGGGATATGTGCTTGGGTGCCCTCCTTGATTTGGGGGTTCCCCTTGACTATCTCCAAAGCCAATTGGCAAAGTTAGGGATTGCCAATGAGTTTGAGTTGACCACGGAAACGGTGCAGCGCAGGGGCCAGCGGGGGTTAAAAGCACAGGTACATCTGCGCGATCGCCACGGCCATCACCATCGCCATTGGCCAGAGATTGCCGACCAAATCTGCGCCGCCCATCTGCCCGATCGCGCCCGCGACTGGAGCCTTAAGGTGTTTGAAGCCTTGGCCATTGCGGAAGGGGCCGTACACGGCATTGAGCCAGAAAAAGTGCATTTCCATGAAGTGGGGGCGGTGGATGCCCTTGTGGATATTGTTGGCACCTGCTTAGGGTTGGATTATCTCGATGTGCGTCAGGTTTACTGCTCGGCTCTACCCACCGGGGGCGGAACGGTCAAGGCAGCCCATGGTCAACTGCCGGTGCCGGTGCCTGCGGTGCTAGAACTCTGCCAAAGGTACCGCGTCCCCCTCTATAGCAATGGCATCGAAAAAGAACTGGTCACACCGACGGGAGCTGCCCTAGTTTGTGCCCTGAGTGCGGGTTTTGGTGCGCCTCCCGCCATGACCCTCCAGCGGGTAGGACTCGGTGCTGGCACTCAAGAGTTGCCCCTACCCAATCTCTTGCGCCTCTGGTTGGGAACGGTACCCGCCCCCCCAGAAACAGGAACGGCAAAAACGATTGTGGAACTGCAAACCCAACTGGATGACATGCCCCCCCAAGCCCTTAGCTATGCCTGCGAACAACTCTATGCCGCCGGTGCCCTTGAGGTCTTTTGTCAGCCGATAACGATGAAAAAATCGCGCTTAGGGGTGTTGGTTACAGTACTGTGTCCCCCCAGTGCTGAGGCTGCCTGTGTGCAGACACTCTTCCGGGAAACCACAACCCTGGGGCTACGGCGTCAAGTACAGGAGCGCTATATTCTAGAGCGGCAAATGCGGGAAATCCCAACCCCCTTTGGGACAGTGCGGGTGAAAGTAGCGGAGCACCAAGGACAGCGGCTCAATGTCCAGCCGGAATACGAAGACTGTGCCGCCCTTGCTCGTCAACATCAGCAACCTTGGCAGGTGGTCTATCAAGAGGCTTTGGCAGTGGCACTGAAACTGTGGCCCTTAGGCTAGCTTCGGTTTAATAAAGACAATGGCCTGCTTCCAAATAATTGTGGGTTGATCATAGTGATCGACAACGCAGAGGCAATTCATATCCTGCCAGCGCACTTTACCAACCACGAGATCGCTGGTGCTGAGCTTGACTTCAACCTCGGTGCTATCTTTAATGAAGGTCTGTACTTGGCGAATGCTAGGCAGTGCCGTGTTAAATTCATCCGTCATTGGTTTTCCCTCTCTTACTTTTTCAATTCTATGAGCCTATCTTTTCAGAAGTACCAAGGGTTAGGTAACGATTTCCTCCTCATTGATAATCGCCATCAGGAAGAGCTGCTCTTAACCCCGGAACAAGCCCAATTCTGGTGCGATCGCCACTTTGGCGTCGGGGCCGATGGTGTCATTTTTTTACTGCGGGGAACTGGGGAAAGCGACTACCGCATGCGGATGTACAACGCTGATGGCTCCGTGGCGCAAATGTGCGGCAATGGCATTCGCTGTTTGGCCAAGTTCATTTTTGCCCTTGAGGGTCGCTCTGCTGGTGAAATTGTCCGCTACCGCATTGACACCCTGGCCGGTCTCATTGTACCGGAGGTACAGGCGGATGGTCAGGTCACGGTGGATATGGGCAAACCCCGACTTTTGGCGCAGCAGATTCCCACCACCTTAGCAGCCGCAGATCAAAAGGTGGTTGATGTCCCCCTAACGGTGGGCGATCGCCAGTGGTTGGTGACCTGCGTGAGTATGGGCAATCCCCACTGTGTCACCTTTGTGGAGGATGTGGCTGCCCTAGATTTAGCCGTCCTTGGTCCACAGTTTGAGCATCACCCCGCTTTTCCCCAGCGCACCAATACTGAGTTTGTGCAAGTCCTAGGGAGCGATCGCCTGCGGATGCGCGTCTGGGAACGGGGAGCCGGTATGACCCTTGCCTGTGGAACGGGGGCCTGTGCCACCCTCGTCGCTGCTGTTTTGACCGGTTGCCTGAGTCCTGGGGGCGATCAAGCCCAAGCCACGGTTGAACTGCCAGGGGGTGATCTCCAGATTCGCTGGGATTTACCTAGCCAACATCTGTATATGACCGGACCTGCCCTCGCAGTCTTTAGCGGTACCTTGCCCTAGGTGAGCGATGACCCGTCGGCGACAACTGTGGTATTACCCTCTTTTTCAGATTCCCCTCATTCTCTTCATAGGCTGTGTCCTCCTGGCGCTGCTCTTCTCGCTGTTGAATTGGGGACGCCCCAGTGTCGCCCTTGTTCTCGCCCTTGATCTCAGCGGCAGTACGTTTGGCAATCATCCATTGCAATTTAATCAACCACAAACCGCCCTGGCCCAACAGGTGCTCGCTGCCAAGCGCTACTTACAACGCAACCAACGGGATCTGGCAAATCCCAACGCAGTGATGATCCACGGCTTTGGTCGCAATGTGGTGTTTCTTACGCCCCGGTTTGAGACCAATAGTGATCTGCTCCTCACCCAACTCGATCAAGCCCTCAATCGCAGTGATTTGTTAACGCAGGTGGATCCGACTGCCAAAAATCTTTCGGGGGCGATCGCCATCGCCACCCAACAACTGCAACAACTGCCCAATCGCTGCCGTGAACTGCTCCTCATTACCCATGGTGCAGCCCCTGTAGACGCGGGGGTGGTTGCCACTGCCCGTCAGCAACGGGTGAAAATCAATGCCATTGTCCTGGGTGATCAGGCTCCGCAACTGGCTGCAGCCACCGCAGCCACGGGTGGGCAATACCGCTCTGCCCCCGTCGCCCTTCTCGAGGAAGTGGTGGGCCAAACCTTTTTTGAAAGCGTCAATCGCAACCCCCGCTGGCCAATCTTTTGGGGTGGCATGGCCGTCGTTTGTTTCATGTGGCTTGTGGTCTTGCCCTTGGATCGCTGGGTATTGCAGGGGTGGTTGCATTTACCCATGAATCTGGCGGGTCAAATTGCCTTGCTCAATGCTTTTTTCTGGACCGTGGCAATTCCCGTGATTCTCTGGCGATTTCCGGGCTGGCCCTTTGTGCAAACCTGTTGAGGAGCAAGGAGGAGCCCCTATGAAGCGGCAGTGGTGGTTCTTGGTGGGCATGGTTGCCCTAGGACTGATGTTGGGCAGTAGCCAAGGGAATTGGGAGTCCTTGGCAGGTCCCCCAAACCTGACGCGCGACAATATCCAATTGCCACCAGCGGTTCGCTATCCGTTGCCCCCCTCCCTGGCGAAGATTCCTAGGCAAGGCGAAGATTATTTTGAGGCAGTCCAACCGGTGGACGTGGGCTATTTACTGTGGACTCAGTTCCCAGTCACCGTTGCCATTGACCCCCCCCAGTGGGATCCCAACCATGTGTGGCAAGCAGCCGCAGTACAGGCAGTAGCGGAGTGGTCAGTCTATTTGCCCTTAGAAATTGTTGATCCGGGCCGCCCTGCCAATATTCGCCTCCTCTCGCAGCGACCCACGGATCAAAATCACCGCCGCGCTCGCTTTGCTGAAACGAGCTATGAACTCTTTGTGGATAGCCAAGGGGTGCTGCGCCATCGCTGCCGCGTCGTGGTGCGTCCTAGCCAAGCTGCTAAGTTCGTCCTTGGGGCGCTGCGCCATGAACTGGGTCATGCCCTTGGCATTTGGGGGCATAGCCCCCTGCCCACTGATGCCCTCTATTTTGCCCAGGTAGCGGATCCGCCCCCGATTTCGCAGCGGGATGCGAATACCCTGCGGCGGGTCTATGAGCAACCCACCCGGTTGGGACAGCGACTATCAGAATTGACGCCCCATGGATGAATCCTTAATCCTTTGGGGCATCCTATTGACCCTGACGGCCCTCGGGCTATGGCTAGAGCATCGCTTTCGCTGGGCAGCACGGTTGGGGTCTTCACTGATCATTTTGATTTTGGCGGCCGTCTGCGCCAATGTTGGTATTCTTCCCCAGCAATCTGCGGTCTATGACACCATCTACGACACCATGACCTCGTTGGCGATTGTCTGGCTACTGCTGCTGGTAAATTTACAGGATGTGCGGCGCTTGGGGCGATCGGCCCTGTTGGCCTTTGGCCTTGCCAGTTTTGGCACCTTGGTGGGTGCGTTCCTTGCCAGTGTACTGTTCCATAGTCGGTTTTTGGAGGATACCCCCCGCTTGGCGGGAAGTTTGGCAGCCAGCTATATTGGCGGCAGCCTGAACTTTGTGGGGGTGGGGCGCGCCCTGAACCTTTCGGATTTGCTCTTTAGTGCGGCCACGACGGCAGATAACCTGCTCACGGCCATTTGGCTGGCAACCACGCTGAGTCTGCCTTCGCTGTTGGCGCGCTTTTATCCACCCCAGGAGGAGGGGGAAGCGGTTACCGTCACCTCCCTGCCCACCGCCTCAGCGATCGCTCCCCTAGATTTAGCGATTCTCCTCAGCTTGGCCGTGGCTGTCTTGGTCCTGTCAAGGGCACTGCAGCAGTTTTGGCCGCTCGTTCCCACCATTGTCTGGCTCACCACCCTCAGCTTAGCATTGGCGCAATTTCAGTGGATGCGCTATCTGCGGGGCACGGGGGCTTTGGGGATGTTTGGCCTGAATCTTTTTTTTACAGTGATTGGTGCCGGTACCCATGTGCCATCCCTAATTCCGGTGGGACTGGAAATGATTCTCTTTACCACTGTGATTGTTGTTAGCCACGGTCTTGTCACCTTTGGTCTGGGAGCCCTCCTGAAGTTGGATGTGGAACTGTTGGCTCTTGCCTCCCAAGCGGCTATTGGCGGGCCTACCACTGCCGTTGCCCAAGCCACTGGTCGGCATCAGCCCCAATTGCTAGGTGTAGGGATGATATTGGGATTGCTGGGATACGCGATCGCCAACTATTTGGGATTGGCCCTTGCCCAAGTTCTGGGCTGGATTGGCCTAGGGTAGGCTGACGAGAACAAACAAACTGAGTTCCAAGCGGGTCAGGAGGGCTTGCAGTTGTTGTCGTGCCACCCTTGGTTCAATGGGTTCGAGTGTGAGCGGGTCAAGGGGTGCCAAGCGTTGATAGCGATCGCACAAGTCTGGAAAAGCCAAGGGGTGATCAAACAGGGGCAGTAGGGTTGCCAGCCCAAGGGCATCCACATAGACAGGGGTGGGACTAGAGAAGGACATAAACGTGCCCAGATCCACAATCATGCGGTCATTGAGGTACCCCAGCCATTTTTCCTTGATTGCCTCCGTGCACAGTTGCGGATGTAGATGAATCGTACTTTGATCCCACTGCTCCTCAGACCATTCCCCTAACTCAGGTAGAGAGGCACGGGGTTGCGGACTACACCAAAAATCCAAGAGGCGATGCACCGGATGCAGCAGCTCATACATCTCCAACTGCACCGACTGCGGCACATCGGGTAGGCTCAAGGCCAAAAAGGTGGGCAGGTTTTCTGGGTCTTTGAAGAGATCCACCAGATTCCAGTGGCGCCAGTTCACCATGGCAATAAATTCCAAACCCGCTGCTTCTAGGTATTGAAACAGTTGGCGAATCGTGCTTCCTTTATCTCCCACCAGTAGATGATTCGCCAAGAGCGCCTCACTACCCTCCTCCTGTTCATAGCGGGGGTTCCAGGTGCGGGCTTTGAGATCCACACCATCCTTGAGTTCTTTCATGATCTCGCGGACGATGTCCATTTCCATTTCTTCAGGATTTTCGTCCATCAAGCCCATCAGCTTAAAGAGATTTTGGGCACGAAAGAAGGGGAAGCGTTGCAGCGCGCTGTGGAGATTACTACGGAGAATGCCATCGGGCTTAAGGACACTTTTGAGGGCATTGAGGCCTTCAACGGGGTCAGGCAGCAAATATAACACCTCATCGCAATTGATGTAGTCAAACTGCTCGCCCCAACTGGGCAAATCCAAAATGGAGCGCACCTCAAAGTAAACGTTATCAAAGTGATGGAACTTGAGCCGATCCGCCGCCAACTTCACAGATTCAGGGGATAGATCAATACCGACAATTTCGGCGCCGGGGTTAGCGATCGCCAGGACTAAGGACTTATAGCCCGTGCCACAGCCGGCATCGAGAATCCGCTTACCTTTGGTCTCTGGTACCCGATGATCCCGCACATAAAAGGGGGTCACTAAATCGTGGACAAAAAGAACGTTCGGGTCATCCTTGGGCGTTTTGTCAATGGCCACACGGGGATAGGGACCATAGTCGAATTGGCGGCGAATTTTCTCTAGATCATCCGTAGCGGCCATCCCTCTCTCCCGAGCAGTTGGTTTCTCTGTGAAATTGGTACTACAAAATGACGGGGTTGCAGATAACTGCGTAGCAAGTTTTAACGGCCTCTGGGGAATTCACGATCGCCTGGTAGGGGCAGTAGAAGACCGGCCATAAAGCGCAATAGCAAACGCTTCAACGGCGGCAAGAGGCACAACAGCCCCAGCCCGCAGCGGCGTACTGCCACCAAAGGCCACCCTGTATTGGAAAACAGACGGTTCAGGAAGTCGGTAAAGGCCAGGGTCAAGACATTTTGCCACCAGCGTTGGCGGTGAAAGTGCATCAGGTGTCGGCGATCGCCAATTTCCTCAAGGGGGCTAGCCAAAATCTGCTGTGCCAGATTCCATACATCCCGTAGTCCCAAATTGAGTCCTTGTCCCCCCACGGGATGGCAGCGGTGGGCTGCATCGCCAATAACCACAAAGCGATCCGCCGCGTAGGAGTTAACTTGCATGAATTGGGCTGGAAAGACAAAGCGATCGCCCACAGCCGTAATCTCCGCCATCTGGGGATCAAGATAGGGCTGAAGTGTTGCCAAAAAGCTGCGATCGTCGAGGGCAGCAACGGCTTCCGCCTCTGGGTGGGGCAGTGTCCAAACCACTCGATAGCGATTCCGCGGTAGGGGTAGCACGCCCATTGGTCCTGTCGGCCAAAAGCGCTCGTAGGCAATCACAGGTTGGGGATGGGCAACATCGAGGGTGGCAACCACACAGGACTGAGGATATTGCCATCCCTTAGGTTCAATCCCCATCTGCTGCCGTAGGGGAGACTTGCCACCATCTGCGGCGACCACTAAACGGGCTGCCAAGTGAGCCACCTTGGGTTCCCCAGGGTCACCAGAAATGAGGGTCAACTGAGCGCGATCGCCGTGGACTTCGTTGGTCACTACCCGCCACGGGCAGTAGAACGTGACATTGCCGGCAGACTGTAAAACGCTCTGCAGGGTCTCGGCGATCGCTGAGTGCTCACCCACATAACCAAGGGCTTCCGTGCCCAGATCTGCTGGGGAAAAGTGAACTGTCAAGGGAAACCGTTCATCGGAGAGTTGCACCACCTCAAAGGGCTGCACATGGGGCATAAGCTTATCCCACACCCCGATTTCCTCAAAGAAGTAACGAGACACTTGGTGCAGGGCATAGGCTTGACCCTTGGTGTTTTCCCGCCTGTAGGGAGTTGCCTCAATGAGGGCGATCGCTAGCCCACTGTTGCGTAGCGCACAGGCCAGACTGAGACCCACAATCCCGGCACCGACAATCGCCACATCCACCGCGGGCAGATCTTGAGGAGAAGCAACCAGCGACTGTTCTGAGGGTGCAAAGGCCGATGTCATCACTGTTTTGATTTAGGCACAAAAAACACATGCCCCTTTATTCTAAGGAATCTGCACGATTGCCGGAAAGGTACAGCAATGGCAGACTAGGGGCAGAGCACTGATGGCATCACTATTCCTATGACCCCAGAAGCTGAGATTCGTCGTCTGCTTGATCTGATGCCGGCGTCGGCACGGATGCGCTGTAAGTTGGTTGCTCGACCGCAACAAAGCCAAGTCCTGCGCTACCGGCCCCCTCTCCCTTGGGGCGATCGCCCGATTGAAATTAACTTTCGCCTGTGGCAGCATCTCGATACCCCAGAGCGGGATCTGTTACTGCTGCGGGCAGTGGCCTGGTTTGACACCACTGGCTTGATCAAACTTGACCTCTACCAAGGGCTAACGGTGGCCGGCTTAGGGGGTACGGTCTTGCAGGTCCTCCAAGCAGACCCCATCGGTATTTTGGTGGCGGGGGGGCTAACCACCTTTGCGGGGCTGCAAGTGTGGCAAAATACGCGGGGGATTCCCGTGGAGGTGGCGGCTGATCGCCAGGCCCTGCTCTTGGCACAACGGCGCGGCTACAGTGAACAAGAGGCCGCCAAAGCGCTCCTTTCAGGGGTCTCTCGGGTGGCAGCGTTGGAACGCCGTCCCGTTCTGGATGTCACTGAACTGATTCGCTGCCAAAACCTGCGCCAGTTGGCGGGTGAGTCCGAAGTCAAAGTTCCAGTTTAGGGCACTTGCAAACTTTGCCAGTACAAAACGCCTGCCTGTACCACACCAATTAAAAAGCCAAGAATGCCCCCCAAGCGGACAATCGCTTGCAACTCACTGCGAACAATACCCTGAATTGCTAGTTCGAGATTTTCCGGGGAGGTGGCCTTGACCCGATCCACAATTACCCGATCCAAATCCAAAATCGGAATCGCCCGCTCAACGATCAGTTCCATATCCCGTTCCAGATAGCGATCGAGCACCAAAGCCAATTCATCGCTGACCACTTCTAAGGAGGCACCCAGACTCGCCGAATCTCGCAGTCGCCGCAAAATACTCAGGGAAATCGTTTCCCACTCCACCGTTTGACTCACCGTTTCAATGACGCTAGCGCCCTGCTCTTGGATATAACTGCGCACCGTCTGCCGAAACAGTTGCCGTAGCTCCCGCACCGTGCCGAGGGGCAAACTTTGCAGGGTGAGATTTTGCAGGGCTTCCACCAAGCGCTGCCGCAGTGCCAATGCCGTAATCAAGTCGCCGAGGCGGCGGTTACAGGCCTCCCGTTCATTGAGACAATACTCCCGTAGACGAATCAACGTATTGCGCACGCCCACAAGATTAGCCACGACCCAGTAGGTGCCACTGGTATTTTGCCGTAGCTCTTGATCGAGGACATTAATGGTGCGATCGGTGAGAAAGTCAATTATTGCCAATCGCAGGCGATCCGGGGGCAACATAACCGACAGCAGCCAATCCGCTAGTTTCTCCGCCTGCTCATCACTCAGTTGCAGCTCCACTAATACCTGATCAAACAATTGATTGAGTTGCGGCTCCAAAAAATCTTCCCGCCGCGACCACACCTTCATCAAACGGGGCAAGGCACTGCCAAAAAAATCCCGCAGAATATTCGCCAAAACTTGGGCCGATCGCTGTTCACTTTGAGCCTGAATTTGGCTAAGACTGGTTTGTAGGAGCCAATGGATGACCGCCTTCACCCGTTGCACTTGCAACAGACGCCGCGCTAAGTTTTGCAGCTCTTCGGGCGTTAAGAGGGAACCTAGAATCGCATCGGCAATTCGACGGGCCAGCCGCTCCTGATTGCGGGGGATGAGACCAGGAGTAAAGGGGACTTGCTTGCCGCCTATATAAATTGGCTTGTAGGGGCGAAAGAGCATTGTAATTGCTAAATCATTCGTAAAGTAGCCGATGACCCCCCCCGCCAACGGTGGTACAAGCAATGTCCAATAGCTGATGTCTGCCAATGCTGGCCTACGCCTCCTCTATTTGCTGACAACTTTTTTCCTAGGCATTGCACAGGGGAGTCACACCCCTCTTGGCGCCGGATTATCCCTGCCTTTGCCGCAGGGGCTGTGGCTATCACCTCTGTTGGTCATAGGCCCTCAAAAGTTTACAGCCGACGAATGGCATCAATCAGAACTTCTGGCGGTTGCACCCCTTCCCAGCGCTGGAGTTCACGGCCTCGGTGGAAAAGAATCAATGTGGGCAGGGCCTGAACGTGGTGTTGACTGGTCAGTTGAGGATAGCGCTCAGAATCAATTTTGACCACCTCGACCTCGGATTTCAAATATTTCTTGACCTGCTCTAAAATAGGAGCCATCATTCGGCAAGGGCCACACCAGTCGGCATAAAAGTCAACCAAGAGGGGCTTATCCGTTGTGGCTAGGAGATCGCTAAAGCTACTAAATTGACGTGTGGTTGCCATAGTCACTTCCGATCAAGACTCTACCCTCATCATAGACACAGGGCAAACGAATCAGCGAAAGGATCGCCGCTCCAGTCTAAATAGGGGGGAAAAAGGCGCTATTGTTGAGGTTGAGCGCTCTGTTGTCATTGCTACTGGATGCTCGTTACTGCTTCTACCTCTCGTCCCAGTCGCTGGCTGCTGTTTCGCCGTATTAGTCAAATTGTGGGGGTACTGGGGCAATTTGGGACTCAACTGCTGTGGGACTATACTTGGCGGCGGCGGAGCGATCGCGCTCAATCCCAACGGGCCCGTTGGCTCGTACAGCAATTGTTGGTTTTGGGACCGACGTTTATCAAAATTGGTCAATTTCTCTCGACTCGATTTGATCTGTTGCCCCCGGCCTATATTGAGGCCCTGAGGAAACTACAGGATCAGGTACCCCCCTTTGATTCGCGGCGGGCGATCGCCCTCATTGAGGAGCATTTGGGGCAATCCCTTGGGGATCTCTACGCCACATTTGATCCAAAACCCCTTGCAGCAGCCAGTCTCGGCCAAGTCCATCGGGCCAGGCTCCATAGTGGTGAAGAGGTGGTTGTGAAGGTACAACGCCCACAACTGGAGGCGCAACTGTATCTGGACTATCTGGCCATTGGTGAACTCATTCGCTGGGGCGATCGCTGGCTACCCTTTCTTCGTGCCTACGGCCTCCAAGAGATCTATGAGGAGTTTTTTAGTATCCTACTGCGGGAAATTGATTACGTTCAAGAAGGGCAAAATGCCGATCGCTTTCGTGCCAACTTTGCCCAAGACCCCCATATTCGCGTTCCTAAGGTCTATTGGACCCATACCTGCCGCTATGTCTTGACGATGGAGTATCTCCCCGGCATACGCATTGACAATCGCGCCGCCATCGAAGCCTTTGGCTTGAATCCCCAGATCATTAACCAGCGGGGAATTTGTTGCTATCTCAAGCAGTTATTGATGGATGGCTTCTTCCACGCCGATCCGCATCCAGGGAATTTGGCGGTGACCAAAGAGGGGGATCTCATCTTCTATGACTACGGCATGATGACGGAAGTGCCAGCCCTGAATCAGCAGCAGATGGTGCGAACATTTTTTGCCGTACTGCAAAAGGATAGCGATCGCGTGATTGCTGCCTTGATGGAACTGGGGCTGTTGCTGCCTGTCACTGATAGAGCTCCCCTACAACGGATTATGCAATTGATTCTCGATCGATTTACTGAACGGCCGGTGGATTTAGCCGCCTTTAAAGAACTGCAACAGGATGTCTATGCCCTTTTTGAGCAGCAACCCTTTCGCCTACCGGCAAAGATGACCTACATTCTTAAGTCCCTCACAACCCTCGATGGCATTGCCCGCAGCTTAGACCCTGAGTACAACCTAAGTGCTGCTGCCCAACCCTTTGTTAAGGAATTGATGCGTCATTCACGGCCGGGCTGGCGAGAATTGATTCATCAAACCCAAACCCTCATCAACCAGCGACGACAGCAGCCCAGTCGAGTTGAAGTGCGGCTGCAACAGTTAGAGGATCGCTTGGCTCGCGGCGAACTACAAGTCTCTGTGCGTTATCCGACGATGGAGCGGCAACTGCGGCGGCTAGAAAGTTTGTTGATCTGTTTGGTTTATCTGGGGTTGGCTGGTTTTACCCTCTTGGCGGGGGCAATGTTGTGGTCAGCCAAAGCCCCGGGGGGAGCGATCGCCCTCTTTACAGTAGCGGCACTGGCGGGTTTGGCACTCCTGCGCAGTTGGCTTCGCTTCCTCTGGTTATGCCGCTGGCAATAGGTGAACTACAGTGAACTAGGATGATTCCTTGAGGGCACGGCGAAAGCCGAGCGCAATCAGGATATTCGCTAATGTCAGAAAAAATTCTGCCCCCCCGTGCAACCCATCTACATTGGCTAGTGTTGTGCCATAGACGCTTTGGGCATAGAGGCCCGCTGGAATCGTGATGGCCACAAAGACCAGTGTCCCATAGAAGCCCATCAGGGCTAAACGGGGTGTGTTGGGGTTGCGGGTCATGAAGTACAAAAACCCCAAATAGGGCAACAGCGAGAGGGCAAAAAAGGTATTCGTGAGCATTAGCGGCGTGCCAGCTTCTTGCTCATTTTCCGCAGGCGAATGGATTGGGGCGTTACCTCCACCAACTCATCGGGGCCAATGTACTCCAGTGCCCGCTCTAGGCTCATTTCCACGGGGGCTTGCAGTTGTACCAGTTCATCCCCGGTTGAGGAGCGAAAGTTGGTGAGTTGTTTGGCTTTGCAGACATTGATTTCCAAATCCTGGGGGCGGTTGTGCTCACCAACAATCATGCCCTTATAGACTTTGGTACCGGGGGTAATGAAAAAGACACCGCGATCTTCGGCATTTTTCAGGGCATAGAAGGTGGCCGTGCCCTCCTCAAAGGCAATCAAGACACCATTGCGCCGGGTACTGATCTCACCGGCGAGGGGACGATAGTCCAGGAAGCTGTGGTTCATAATCCCTTCGCCGCGCGTTAGGCGCATAAACTCCCCCCGGAAACCAATGAGACCGCGAGCCGGAATCACAAACTCCAGTTGAGTGCGGCCATTGCCTCCTACCTGCATATCCTGCATTTCACCGCGGCGCTGGCCTAGGCGCTCAATACAGCCGCCAACGGCTTCATCGGGAACGTCGAGGACCAAGCATTCGTAGGGTTCACAGGGCTGGCCATTGACCTCACGGTAGATCACCTGTGGCTGGGAGACCTGGAATTCGTAGCCTTCGCGGCGCATCGTTTCAATGAGAATGCCAAGGTGCAATTCACCCCGACCCGAAACGGCAAAGCGATCGGGGGAGTCCGTTTCTTCAACCCGCAGGGCCACATTGGTTTCCAACTCCCGAAAGAGGCGATCGCGCAACTGCCGCGAGGTCACAAAGGTTCCCTCCTGACCGGCAAAGGGGGAGTCGTTGACTGCAAAGGTCATTTGCAGGGTCGGTTCATCCACCTTGATTAGGGGTAGGGCTTGGGGGTTGTTGGGGTCGGTAACGGTTTCGCCAATGTTGGCATCACTAAAGCCGGCGATCGCCACAATATTGCCCGCACTGGCCGTGTCTAATTCAATTCGCTTGAGGCCCTCAAAGCCCAAGAGTTTGGTAATCTTTGCCTTGACAATTTGGCCATTATCCTTGACTAAGGCTGCCTGCTGCCCCACTTGGATCGTGCCATTGTGAATCTTGCCAATCACAATCCGCCCTAGGTACTCCGAATAATCCAAGGTTGTCACCTGAAGTTGCAGCGGCGCATTGGGATTGCCCACTGGCGGTGGAATATGGCGGACAATGGCTTCAAAGAGGGGCTGCATATCCTTGCCTTCTTCATCTAGATTGGTTTTTGCATAGCCCGCCAAGCCCGAAGCAAAAAGATAAGGAAACTCACACTGATCGTCATCTGCCCCCAGCTCAATGAAGAGGTCCAACACCTTATCGATGGCTTTGTAGGGTTCCGCCTGGGGCCGGTCAATTTTATTGACAACCACAATGGGTCGCAGACCTTTCTCAAGGGCTTTTTTTAGAACAAACCGCGTTTGGGGCATCGGCCCTTCGTTGGCATCCACAATCAGCAAGCAACCTTCCACCATGCCGAGAACACGCTCTACTTCACCACCAAAATCGGCGTGGCCGGGGGTATCGACAATGTTAATCGTCAAGTCTTTGTAGCGAACCGCAGTATTTTTGGCCAGAATCGTAATGCCCCGCTCGCGCTCCAGATCATTGGAGTCCATGACGCACTCAGGAATGTCTTCCCCTTCGCGAAAGGCACCCGACTGGCGCAGCAGGGCATCCACCAGCGTGGTTTTGCCGTGGTCAACGTGGGCGATAATGGCAACATTACGAATCGGCAGACTCATAGCGACTTCCTGCGGTTCTTGTAATAGAGCGTTGAGGAGTGTGACAAACCTTTACAATCCTAGCGCAGTTTGGTTAAGGGAATCGTGGCCCATATCCTCCCGCCCTTCAAGGGTGAAGCTTCCTACTGCGCTACGGTGAAGCTTCCTACTGCGCTACCCACAGATCGCGCCTTGGGTAGTTGCTTTGGTGGGTTTTTGCTTCCGACGGCTAGGGCGGTTCGCTCCACGGGCCATGGAGGATGTCCTGCCCTTCGGCTGGAAACTGCTGCATCCGGCCAGAAAGAATGTTAATTGCCGCTACGCGATATCGGCGTTTTCCTTGAAACCGGATTTGACGTAGGCCAAGGGGGATGATCTCTGGCGCTTTTGTGCCAAGATGTGACCACCACCGGACAGGTCGGGCTGGTGCTCTGCGGCGGCACAGCAACCAGTCATCCACGCTGCCATGCCAGCTTGTCATCGAGTTGGTGCCGGAACTCAAACCAGCCTTGGTCAAAAATTGATTGGTTCAGACCAAACTTGGCGTGAATATTTCTTCCTGGCGCATTTTTCGTATCCGTTGCCGACCTGGGCATATTCCGTACCTGCAAGTCCTCGATATCCACAATCGCCTTTTTTGCTCATCGCGGTCGAGACGTTGTGTCGGCAGTCTCGGCGGCCATTGCCGATGCGGGCCTAAAGGCGCTGAACCTTGGCCTTTGCCTTCCTCCAGTAAACGCTACTGGTCTGGCGATTTCTGTCGCGCGCCAGTAGATTGAACAGCAGCAGAGACCACACTCAAACCAAAGACAGGGATAGCTGCACTATCCGCGGTATTTTCTCCACCCTCAATGGGAGGACTGGCCGCCCACTGGGTCAACTTGAGCGGCGCGATCGCCCCTGCGACAGATGTGGCACCCTTGCCTGGGCCCTATTGCCCTCCTTTGGGGCATCGCCTATTTATTTTGATGGGCCGGGCTGGATTCGAACCAGCGTAGGCGTAGCCAACGGATTTACAGTCCGCCCCCATTAACCACTCGGGCACCGACCCTTTCATCGCGACTTTTTAATATACCATATAGGGGGGAAGACTGGCTATTCCCCTTTTGAGAAAACAATTCCCTACTCGTCGAGGGTGTAGCTTTGCAGGGTTTCTAGGGGTTGGACTTTGAGGAGGCGTTCGGCACGACGAATCTCGCTGTCGCTCCCTTGAATCAAGATCAGGTATTTGCCCCGCTGCAATCGCTTTTCAAAGGGGATGCCGGACTTACCCGTAATTACCACTTGGAGGCCACCGCCTACGGTGAGACTACCAAGAGCACCCGCGATCGCCCCAAAGATGCCCCCCAAAAGACTATTGTTTAGGCGATCCAGCATCGGCAGAATGTCAATTTGAGTGGCTTGGTTAAAGGTAAAACCGGCAAAGAAGCCAAAGGGAACCAGCCAGATCAACATCCGTTGCATTTGCCGGCGAGCGACTTGAAATGGATCAGTCAGTCCCAACTCTGACCACTGTTTGTAGCCTCGGCCCAGGAGGGCTACTTTTTCCATGGGGAAGCCGTCCTTTTCAAGCTGGGTGTAAACGGCCTCCGCCTGGAGGCGATCGCCCAGTGTCGCTACCAAGTAATTTTTCATAGCGATAGGATGAAGGAAATCTCTTGGTTGCCTGCAAAGCTATGCTGCCCCTATTGTCCCACTTTCGCCGCACCTTTGCTGATCTCGGTCTGATTGTCGTGGTCAGTACCCTGGCCAGCACGGTTGTGATTGGGATTCGTCAAATGGGTTGGCTACAACCGCTGGAGCTGGGTGCCTACGATCGCCTGATGCAATGGCGCCCCATGCCCGGCCCCGATCCGCGACTATTGGTGGTGGCAGTCACCGAAGCCGATATTCAACGTTACCGCTCCCTATCGTTACCGGATCAGGTCTATGCTCAAGCCTTACAAAAACTCCTCAAACATCAACCCCGTGCCATTGGTTTGGATATTTACCGCGATTTTCCCATGCCGCCGGGGCATGAGGAGCTCAACCGCCTTTGGCTCAGTTCCGATCGCCTCTTTGCTGTAACCAAACTGGGAAATGCTACCCACCCAACCATTCGCCCGCCGGCTGCCCTCAGTGCCGATCAGGTGGGATTTAATGATGTTACGGTTGATGCCGGTGGCATTATCCGTCGCAGTTTGTTGTTTTTGCCCGACGACCAGGGGAATACGCTCTACTCCTTCTCATTGCGGCTGGCGCTGCGGTATCTAGCGGATGAGGGGATTGAGCCCCGCGGCAGTGATGCGGATCCTTATGTGATGCAGTTGGGGCAGAGCATTTTCACACCCCTGCAACCCAATGATGGCGGCTATGTGGGGGCGGATACGGCGGGGTATCAGGTGATGCTGAACTACCGCGGTGACGAGCGGGCGGTGACATGGGTGCCCCTTGAGGATGTGCTGACGGAACGAGTGGCACCAGAATTGATTCGCGATCGCGTGGTTCTCATTGGCAACATTGCCGAAAGTGGCAAAGATTTTTTCTATACTCCCTTTAGTTCCGGCCTGCGGGACAATCAGCGCATGGCGGGGGTATTTATCCATGCCCAAATGGTGGGGCAATTCATTGATGCGGGTTTGGGCGATCGCGCCGTCATTTGGTTTTGGCCCGACAGTGTCGAGACTGTTTGGATTGTGCTTTGGGCATTGCTGGGTGGCATCCTTGCTTGGCGAGTGCGCCATCCTCTAGCCTTAGGGACCGCAGTGGCAGCGGCTCTACTGCTTCTTTTACTCGTCTGTTATGGCCTATTTCTTAAGTTGGGCTGGGTTCCCCTTGTGCCGCCGGCATTGACACTGCTGCTTAGCAGTGGGGGAGTTGTTACCTACACCGCCCAACAGGCTCAACAACAACGGCAAATGGTGATGCGCCTCCTTGGCCAAAGTATCTCCCCCGAAATTGCCGCTGCCCTATGGGAACGGCGTGATCAACTCCTCAAGGACGGCAAGTTGCCTGGCCAACGTCTGATTGCCACGCTCCTTTTTACCGACTTGAAGGGCTTCAGTACCATTTCTGAAAGAATGGAGCCGGAGGAGCTTTTTAACTGGCTGAATGCCTATCTGGAAAAAGTCGCAGATGTGGTGCAAAGCTACCACGGCGTGATTAATAAGTTCACTGGTGATGGCATTATGGCGGTGTTTGGCGTGCCCATTAAACGGACAAGCCGCGAAGGAATTGCCATTGATGCCCGCAATGCTGTGGATTGTGCCTTGGCCTTGGGACAACTGCTAGAGGAACTGAACCGCGAATGGGCTGCCCAAGGGCTACCGCAGGTGATGATGCGGGCGGGAATTTATACCGGTCCGATTGTTGTTGGCAGTCTCGGTAGTAAAAATCGCCTAGAGTACGGTGTTATTGGCGACAGTGTGAATACGGCCTCGCGTCTTGAAAGTGTGGATAAGCACCGCCAGCCTAGCCCGTGTCGGATTTTAGTGGCTCAAGAAACGCTGGCGTACCTCGGCGATCGCTACGAGGTCGAGGCATGGGGACCTTTGGAACTGAAGGGGAAAGAGCGCAAAATTCAGGTCTTTCGCATTCTCGGTATCCGTCAAGGGCTGGCGATCGCCCCCAACCAACCCACGGCAATTGAACTGGAGATCTAGCGACCGGGAATCAGGGAACTGCTCAGCCGTTGGATAGCCCGGCCAGCAATATCGCGATAGCGCAATTCACCACAGAGAACTTGACCCAGCCGCTGGGTAGCGGAGGGACGTTTCATCGCCAAGCGATAGCCGACCCCCGGCATCCGATGGAAGAGGCCGGCAAGGCGTTGTGCCCACGCCAAGTCTGTCCCCCATTCCTCTTGCAAGGTTTTGCTGTAGGTGGCCAAGGCATCCACTTCTCCCCCAAGAGCTGCATCAATGGCTTCAGCGGCACGCATACCACTGTAGAGGGCGGGACGAACTCCCTCGGCAGAAAAGGGATCCACTAAACCAGCGGCTTCACCGGCAAGGAGGGCATGATGGGTATGCAGGGGCTGCTGACCTTCCCAGATACAGAGGGGATGGTATTGAATCGGACAATCCGCAAGCTGTAGCTGATGGACCGCACAGTACTGTTGCAAAATTGGTTCCCAGTTGGGGCGATCGCTCCCCCGCACAACGGCAACACCCACTGTTCGCTGATCTCCCTTAGGAAAACTCCAGAGGTAGCCGTTTTTAACAAGGCCAAATTCAAAATGGGCTGCGCGATCGCCCCTGGGGTTAGGGACGGTCATCACTGCCGCAGTGCGCCCAACTTTGGGCTTAAACCCTAGCCACCGAGCCATTTGACTATTGGCACCATCAGCCGCAATCAGATACCGCCCCCCATAGGTGGTGGTTGCTGTATGGACTTGCCAGTGATCCTTTTGGAACGTAATCCCTGTAACCTCTGTCTGATCTGCCACCACTGCACCCTTTTGTTGCGCCTGCTGCAACAGGTAGTGATCAAACACTGTACGCTCAACAATCCAGATGGGTTCGGGAATGCTCAACTCGGCTTCAACGGCATCCTTGAACTTCCAACTGTAGCGCACAGTGCGGGTGGTATCGGCAATGGCAGGCTGAAAATCAACGTCAAACCATTGGCCAATCACCGGTGAGATGCCCCCTGTGCAGGGTTTTTGGCGAGGGAGAGCAGCTTTTTCAAGAACTAAAACCGAACGCTGGCGCCGCGCAAGATGATAAGCTGCTGATCCCCCTGCCGGACCACTCCCCACCACAATACAGTCGTAGATTGCTGGCATTTTTCCCAAACAAAAGCCCCAGTCTACCTAGTTTTAACATAAACGGCAAAGCTAGTCCTGGGAGCAGATGTGGAACGCTTGGATTCTGTCGGGCAGCAAGGGCCTAAAGGGTAATCACTTGATCGACCCCCCTTTCGGCAAGGGCGGCATAAAACTGAGGAAAGCAGCCACAGACAACCCCTTCAACCATCCCTTTGGCCTTCACTGAGCCTGTACCGCATTCATCAAATGTCCCTTCCGCTAAACCACGGCGCACTGCGCACTGGTCGCAGGCCATGAGTAAAATCCCCTGTTCCTTAGCGATGGGAGCTAAGCGCTCACCCACTGGATCTCCTAGACGCAAGCAAAATAGATTATCGTCAAAAAACATCATGCCCACCACTTGGGCACCGTGATCCCCGCGTTCAAGCTGGGGCAGCACCATCGTTGCCAGCTTAAAGGTGCTGGCCATGTTAGTGGCAAAAATATAGGCAACTTTCATGGATCAGTGCTCCTTAAAGCAGCATTCAAGCAATGAACAGTCATTAGGATTGGGCTTGGGAACGGCGCCGCCGGCAGCGATCAGAACAGTACTTCACCTCCTGCCAGCAATCGGCCCACTTTTTGCGCCACTGGAAAGGACGGCCACAGACGATACAAACTTTGCTGGGAAAGTCCGCTTTGCGACGTTGCTTGGCCATGATTGACGTTTATCGATCAGTTATGGATCAGTGACACAGGCGGCCAACTGGTTCAGTAGGGTTGCATGATCTAAGTTCTGGCCAATGAGAACCAGTTGATTTTTGCGATCGCCCTTCCATTCCTCATCATCGAGACTAAAGCGCTTACCACTGAGGTGAAAGACGTGGCGGCGGGGACTTTCCTTAAACCAAAGGATGCCCTTGGCGCGAAAGACGGATTGGGGTAGTTGGTGGTCAAGAAAATACTGGAATTTTCGCAGTTCAAAGGGGCGATCGCTCTGGAAAGACACGGAGGTAAAGCCATCCTCCTCAAGGTGATTAGAGTGATGATGGTGGTGATGATGATCAGAATCGCAATGGTCATCACACCCATGATCGTGCTCATGATCGTGGTCGTGCTCAGAGTGTTCGTGTTCCGGATCAAAGTAGCGATCGCTCTGAAACAATCCCACACTCAAAATCAAGGGCAGCGGTACCTGTGCCTTCACCGTGCGAATGATCCGTGCCCCCTCCCGCATCTCGTGAATGCGCCGTTCTAGCTCCTGCAAGCGTTCCTCGGTGACTAGGTCGGCTTTGTTGAGGAGAATAATGTCACCGTAGGCAATTTGGCTTTGGGCAGCGCTGCTATTGAAAAGATCCAGACTAAAGTTCTCCGCATCCACCACGGTAATAATCGAGTCCAAGCGGGTGAGATCCCGTAGATCGGTCCCCAGAAATGTTAGCGCCACCGGCAACGGATCCGCCAATCCCGTTGTTTCCACCACCAAATAGTCCACCTTATCGGGCCGCTCAAGCACCCGATAGACGGCATTGATCAAGTCGTTGTTGATAGTGCAGCAGATACAGCCGTTGCTGAGCTCCACCATGCCCTCATCTTGGGACACCAATAGCTGGTTATCAATGCCAATCTCGCCAAATTCATTGACCAGTACAGCGGTTTTGAGGCCTTCTTGGTTCGTGAGAATATGGTTTAGGAGGGTTGTTTTGCCACTCCCCAGAAAACCCGTGATGATGGTGACAGGCAGACCGTGTTTTTCAGCCTGCATTTTTGGAGAGGAATGAGAGAGGGTTGTTGTCATAGGTCAGTGGCTCAAGAAAAAGAGAATCATTCTCATATTTTAACTATAACAAAGAACTTGCCGCCCCTTCCTAGGGAACACCGCCAAGGGCGATCGCTGTGCTGTAGGCTAGAAGCAACCACTTTACTCCGATTCCTCAGATCTAGCCATTCCCAAAAGGGCAATGCCACTTACTGCTGTATCCCCTATCCCTACCAAGGGTTCTAGGAAATACGGTAACCTGTTGGAGCCTCATCATTCAACCATCTATGTCGAACCAGCCGTTGCAACGCCGCACCAAAATTGTCGCCACCATTGGTCCAGCAGTCAGTCACCCCGACAAATTGCGCGCCATTATTCAAGCGGGAGCAACCACCCTGCGTCTAAACTTTTCCCATGGCACCCATGACGATCACCAGCGCAGCATTCGCCTCATTCGCCAAATTTCCTATGAACTCGGGCAACCGGTGGGGATTTTGCAGGACTTGCAAGGCCCCAAGATTCGCCTTGGGCGGTTTGAGCATGGCTCCATTTCCCTCAAGCGGGGCGATCGCTTTACCCTCACGAGTCGCCCTATCCTGGGCAATCAGCACATTAGCTCAATTACCTATCCCCCCTTGGCCCAAGAGGTGCCCGCCGGTGCCACGATTTTGCTCGACGATGGCCGCGTGGAAATGCTCGTGGAAGAAGTGGATAAAGAGGCGGGGGAGCTCCATTGCCAAGTGATTGTTGGGGGTACCCTCTCCAATGCCAAGGGTGTGAACTTTCCGGGGGTTTACCTTTCGATTAAAGCCCTAACAGAGAAAGATCGCGAAGATCTGATGTTTGGCCTCAATCAAGGGGTGGATTGGGTGGCCCTCAGCTTCGTTCGCAATCCCCAAGATGTACTGGAGATCAAAGAACTGATTGCCAACGCTGGGAAGCAGGTGCCAGTCATTGCCAAAATCGAAAAGCACGAGGCGATCGAGCAGATGGATGCCATTCTCTCCCTCTGTGATGGCGTCATGGTGGCACGGGGTGATTTGGGGGTTGAATTGCCCGCCGAAGATGTACCGATTCTGCAAAAACGGCTGATCGCTGCTGCCAACCGCTTGGGCATTCCGGTCATTACGGCCACACAAATGCTCGACAGCATGGTGAAAAGCCCTCGTCCTACCCGGGCCGAGATTTCCGATGTCGCCAATGCCATTCTCGATGGCACTGATGCCGTGATGCTCTCCAATGAAACGGCGATGGGGGAATACCCCGTCGAGGCGGTCAAGATGATGGCCACCATTGCCGCCCGCATTGACAATCAACCTCAACTGCGGCAACCTCCCGGGGCTGAGTCTACGGCGGTGCGTTCTATTCCCAGTGCCATTAGTCAAGCGGTGGGACAGGTGGCGGCGCAGCTGCATGCCAAAGCGATCATTACCCAAACTAAAACAGGCGCAACGGCGCGGAATGTTTCCAAGTTTCGTCCCCAAATTCCTATTTTGGCGGCAACACCCCATATCGAAGTGGCCCGTCGCCTCCAGTTGGTCTGGGGCGTCGAACCGCTGCTGACATTGGATCATCCCTCGATGCGCGAATCCTTCCAGGCGGCGATTAATGCTGCCCAGGAGCGGGGCTTCCTTGAGGAGGGGGATCTGGTGGTCATGACGGCGGGCACCCTACAAGGGGTTTCTGGCTCCACGGATATGATCAAGGTGGAACTGGTTACCTCAGTGATGGGACGGGGTTGTGGCATTGGCCATGGATCTGTTAGTGGTCCTGCGCGGGTGGTACGCCAAGGGATGCCGGTGCGTACGTTTAATCGTGGGGAAATTTTGGTGGCTGAGCGCACCAGTGCTGAGTTGGTGGAAGTGATTCGCAAAGCGGCAGGCATTATTACCGAGGAGGACAGCCTCACAAGCCATGCCGCCGTCTTGGGGTTGCGGCTGGGTATTCCTGTGATTGTGGGCGTCAAAAATGCCACTCGCCTGATCCGTGAGGGCACCATTCTGACGATGGATGTGGAACGGGGCGTGGTTTATTCCGGTGCCCGCAATGGCGGCGAGCGATCGCCAGAGTAGGAGGAAGGCATGATGTTTTTTCAAGTTCATCCCCACCTCACGGATTTGGTGATCCGTACCCTGCAGGCCACATGGCAACAGTTTCCTTGGCTGGGGCAGGAGGATATTGCCCTGACCTTACTGGTGTACCCACCACCGATTCCCGTCAATACCGGCGGAGCACTGACGGCAGCAGAGTTTTGGCAGTACTTGATTCCCGGCGCTCACTATCGCGGCGATGTGCCCATGTACCCGGCCAGTGTGGTGAAACTGTTTTATCTTGTGGCTTGTCATGAGTGGCTCCACAGTGGCATGCTCCAGCCCGATGCGGAATTGGAACGCGCCATGCGGGATATGATTGTGGATTCCAGCAACGATGCCACCAGCCTAGTGGTGGATATGCTCACGGGAACCACCAGTGGCCCAGTGCTGCCGCCGGAACCTTTTCGGACGTGGCAATACCAGCGCAATATCGTCAATCGCTATTTTCAGTCCTTGGGGTGGCCAGAACTAACGCAGATCAACGTGAATCAAAAAACATGGTGCGAGGGTCCCTATGGACGAGAGCAGGAATTTGTTGGGCGCGATCGCCAGAATGCCAATCGTCTAACAACCAATGCCACGGCCAAGTTAATCCACAGTATTGTTGGCGGTGTTGCGGTTTCTGCCAGCGCCAGTCAAGGGATGATGGAACTGATGGAGCGATCGCTCGATCCAGAGCTTTTGGCTCAGGATCCAGAAAACCAGGTCCAGGGGTTTTTGGGGGAAGGGCTACCTCCAGGGGCCAAGCTGTGGTCAAAGGCGGGACTCACCAGTTGGGTGCGCCATGATGCCGCCTATATTGAACTACCGGATCGCTGCCCCTATACCTTGGTGGTCTTTATGGAAAATTCCACTGCCAGTAAAAATACAGAGGTACTGCCCTTCATTTCCCGTCAGATTGCCAGTGGCATTCCCACCCTAGAGGGCGCCGGCGTACTGTAGGCCACTGACAACGCCAGCCGCCAAAAGGTGACCAAAGCTGGTGGTGGCCAGCAATTCTGGCAGACCAAAGCCCTCAAAGAGGGCAGGCAAGGCAATGGGTAAGCCGGGGCCTTTTCCCCGCGATTGAATGGCATAGCGGCCAAGGGCGATCGCAAACAGGTTGCAGAGGATCACCACCAACCCCACAGAGGGCGTCCAAGTGGTATCGGGGAGCGTGGCTAACACCATGGTTCCTCCTAAATGGGTACAATTGCCCATGAATTATACGGAACCGCCCGATCGGCCACCCCCAGTTCGTTACAAAACGGTGCATCTCGTTACAAATGCTTAACTCAACTATCCCTGCAAGAATTGCTGTTAAAATTTGTGGTTTGACCCTCCCTGAGCAGGCGATCGCGATCGCCCAAATGGGTGTCAGTGCTCTTGGCTTCATTACTGTCCCCCATTCGCCCCGCTACGTCAGCGCCCCAACCATTGCAGAGATTTGTCGGCAATTGCCCCCTGCCGTGCTGACGGTAGCTGTTGTCGCCAATCTTGATTTAGAGGCATTAGCCAATTTAGTCACAACCACAGGGGTCCAAGCGCTCCAGCTCCATGGCAGTGAATCCCCTGAATTTTGCCAATCGGTGCGCCAGACCTTCCCCAATATCGTGCTCATCAAAGCCCTGCGGGTGCAATCGGCAGCTACATTGGCAGCAATCCCAGCCTACGCGTCGACGGTAGATCGCATTCTCTTGGATGCTTACCATCCGCAGCAGTTGGGAGGCACAGGTCAGCCCTTTGACTGGACGCTCCTCAAAGCGTTGCACATTCCCTGCCCTTGGTGGCTGGCGGGGGGCATTACACCCGAAAATTGCCGGCAAGCGATCGCCCAAACTCAACCCCAGGGGATTGATCTGGCCAGTGGGGTGGAAAGTCGGCCGGGGGTCAAGGATCTAGGGCGCGTGGCAGCGTTGCTGAGCAACCTAGGGATAAATGCAAATCATTCCCTGTACCCTGAGGGCAGCCGCTTCTAGCCGCAACTCTTGAAGAGCAACCCCATCACCCAAATCAATGGTCACTGTGGGGTGAATGTCACGTTCCCCTTGCCAGTGCACCTTTTCTAAGCAGAGGGTCCGTTCATCCTGCAAGCGCACATGGGTCATTAGAGGCCAATCCACCTGCTCTCCTTGGGCATTCACCATCGAGAAGATCAGTTTGAGGCAGCCCGGCCCCAATTCTCCCTGTGTTTGTAGCAGTTGCCACTCTTGGAGATCCACTCCCGCCTTGCCCAAGCCCCGCTGATGGAGCAATTTCAGTAGTTCCCCTAGGCCGGATTGCAGGAGGGGAGCCCCCAAGGAGGCGTTGAGATCGTCTTGGCTCAGAACCAGCTCCCCCCGCAGGGGCACCGGTGCCAAGAGTTTTAGGGGTTTGCCCCGCAACACCTGCCCTAGATTAATTTGAATCTGTTCCGCTTGGACGGCCGCTTGGCGCAATTGAATCCCGCGATAACTGGCTTTTGCTGCGGCAACGCGCACATGGGGCAAGTACCCCCGCAATAGCTGGCGATCGCCCCCTTGAATCTCAATTTCCAGGCCGGTTGCCTGCTCTAACTGTGAGGATAACCACCACTGCAGTGCCGGTTGCAATACCCGTGGGATCAGCCCCCGCTCAGCAGCAGAAGATGAAGCAACCAAAGCCTCAGCCATTTCTGGCAACGTTGACGCCATACCCACTCCTCACAACTGTTTCTATCTACTCTCTACTTCCCCTACCTAGGCCGGCCTATGGGGCTAGTTTGCTGATTTTAACGAAACTAGATGTCGGTTTGGTCTTGGTAGAGGCAACTTTCCTCACCTGCTAGACATCTACCGCTGCCAACCCTCCCCTGAAGTCGCGATGCCCCCAGCACTTTTGGGGGGAAGCACTCTGGATTGGTTCTAGACTGAGGGGTGATGCTTTCCTAGGCAGAAAGGGGAACCAATAGGTGAGGATCAACCCTAAGGCGGGTGGCTAAGGTTTGTAGGTGCCGGCGATCGCCCTCGCTAAGGTGCCTACCCGTCTGCCGCAGTTGACCCATGAGGGTATAAAGCTGCTCCTGGGCCCGATCCAGATTCAGGTTCAAACCCAAGGCCTCCGCGATTGTGATCAAATCCTGAAGCAAGGGACTCAATTGTCCTAGGGTATGAGTCTGCAAATGGTGAGCCAGATAGCGTAATCCCGTCGTAATGGTCTGCTCGAGGAGCCGTTGTTGCTCTTGAAGACCAAGTTGACAGCCCAACAGCCGCGCTTCGCGGGCGATCGCTGCCAATTCCGCCAAATGGCTTTGCAGATCTGCCAAGGGCAAATCAGCAAGATCGCTGAGGTCCTGCTCTAAACTTCGCAAATGGCTAATGGCACGATGGGTTAAAGCCACCGCCGCGGCCACCTGCAATTCCTGGGGCACGCTCAGGCCATCCCGCTGAAACCCCATGAGGATGCCGTAGTTATCACGATAGACTTGGGTATACAGCTGATCCAAGCGGTTGAGGGTTTCCCGCGCCAGCACCCCCATGAGGCGGTGTCGTTCTTCCGCAAAGAGATCGTCCAAGCTGTAGGCGAGCCCCCCAAAGCGTTCCGTCATTGCCATCACCACCCGCGCCGCACTGCCCTGTTGGAAGGCTTGCAGGAGATGGGTCTTGATCTGGCTATATTCGCGCCGCCCTTGGAAGGGTTGAATAACACAGTGGAAATCCCAGCCCCCCAGGTGCAAGACAGCAAAGATCAACAGTTGTGACTCGGTTGTCATCGTCGAGGTGAGTTGAATTTGGCCGATCGCCAGCGTCAGGCTGCCCATGCGTTGGAGATGGTAATCCCCCTGCTCAATCTCATAGCAGTAGAGTTGGTGTTGGCGGGGATAACTGTTAAAGAGGGAGCTGATGGCATAGTGGGCAGCCACCTGCCGTAGGCTAATTTGCGCTGTTTTTACCAACTGGTGATAGACCCTTGCCCCATCGCCAAACTGCGGCAGATTGCTGGGGGCCGCTGCCAGCCGCTCAATAAACTCGGGTTCCAACTGTACGCCGGCGACATCCCCTGCCAGTTCGATTGCCCGTGCGGCATAGCGGAGAATTTGCACCCCCTCCGGCCGTGAGAGCTCATCAAAGAACCAACCACAACTGGTAAACATCAGCAGGGCATGGTGCTGCATCTCCAGCAGACGCAGAGCATCAATTTGCTCCCTTTGACTCAGGGGATGACGTTGGTGGTGTGCCAAAAAGCGGTGCAGGGTCTCCGGGGAGCGATCGCCAATCACCGCAATATAGGCATCGCGGGCCGCCCAAACCTCCTGAAATAAATCACTGCCCAGGGTTTCATAAATATCAATGAGCTCATCCCGCAACCAGTTCAGGGCATCTCGCAAGGGGCGTCGCCACCGTTGATGCCACTCGCCACCCCCACCGCAGCCACAATTGTCCTGCCAGCGATCCACTCCATGGGCACAACTCCAAGCGGTGACTGGTTTGAGTTCCACTTCCCAAGTGGGGGGAAAGAGGCTGAGGTAATAGGCAAAGTTGGTAATCTGCCAACCCCGCTGTGGAAATTCCACCCTAAAGGCATAGGCGAGGGCTTTTTCACCGCCATGCTTATGATGGCCAAAGGTCTCACCGTCGGTGGCAACGGCAATAATTTGACTGGGGCGACGATCGCCGCGCACGGCCTGCCCCAACCGTCCTGCTAGAAATTGGGAGCTACTGAGCAGGTCACTAAAGCCTATATCGCGCGAAATGGGACCGTCGTAGAAGAAGATGTCTAGGTAATCCCGCTGGCGATCGCCCCCTGGTAAATAGCAGCGATAGGGACGCGTTGGATCAATTTGGCTGCCGCTGACCTCGATCCACTCCGCCTCCCCCTCAGGCAGAATCGGGCGACAGCGTTGAGCCTGGGAAGGCGCCAAAACGGTAAAACGAATCCCCTCCTGAATCAGTGCGGCTACAGTTTCATAATCAATGGCCGTTTCTGCCAGCCACATCCCCTCGGGTTCGCGGCCAAACCGCCGCCGAAAGTCCGCCTTGCCCCAACGAATTTGGGTCAATTTATCCCGATAGTTGGCCAAGGGCAGAATCATGTGGTTATAGACTTGGGCGATCGCGTTGCCGTGGCCATTGAAGCGCTGACAACTGTGGCGATCGGCCTCAATAATGCGCTGATAGACCTCGAGATCGTAGCGCTCCAGCCAACTAAAGAGCGTTGGGCCAATATTAAAGCTTAGGTATTCAAAGTTATTGACAATATCAATGACCTCCCCGCGATCGTTGAGGATGCGGGCAAAGGCATTGGGGCGATAGCACTCGTAGTAAATGCGCTCATTCCAATCGTGAAAGGGGTGGGCACTGGGTTGATATTCAATGGCATTGAGGTAGGGGTTTTCGCGGGGGGGCTGATAGAAATGGCCATGGATAGTGATGTAGACCCCCAGGGCTTGCAGTTGATCGGCAGCGGCAGCAGCAGCGATAGGCGTCACATCCGTTGAATTCAGCATGCAGATCAACCACAGGACAAGACGGTAGTTTACTTTACTTTAATCATCGGCGATCGCCCCAGGGACTAGGCCGTCTGTGACGAAACTTCAAGCTCCGCAAGATTGAGTTACGCTAGGGCACCACCAGGACCGGACAGGGCGCCAAATTAATGACGCGGGTGCTGACACTTTCTTGAAATCCCTCTGGGGTAAGCGCCGTTCCTCGGCAGCCCATAATAATTAAGCTGGCATTGATCTCATCGGCCACATCACAGATCACAAAGGCAGGTTTGCCGCGCCGTAGCAAGGTTTCCGCCACAATCGCCTGTTGGGCAAAGGCTTCCTTCACTCGATTCAAAAATTCAGCGATCGCTGCCTCTAGCTCCGGATCGGGTTCTGGGCTTTCCTCCACCGACAGCAAAAACAACTGGCTCTGGAACAGTTTCACCATCTCAACCACAGTGGGCATGGCTTCTTGGGTGTCACGGCTACGGTCAATGGGAAAAAGAATGGTCTTGAACATAGAGTTCACCTCATGGGAGTCAAGTGGAAGGGCACGCCCTTGGGTAGAATCAGGTGAGGGATTTGTAGCGCATCACTCCATCGCTAGCCGGGATTGTTATGCCCCTAGTACTATCATCTATCTTTTAACGCATTTAGGAGGCTCTAGCGTGTCTAAAAAATCCGTAGCGCAATTATCCGCTGCCGACTTAGAAGGAAAGCGTGTCCTCGTGCGGGTGGATTTTAATGTCCCCGTCGATGAAAAGGGCGTCATCACCGATGAGACTCGTATCCGTGCGGCCCTGCCCACCATTCAAGACCTGATCAGCAAAGGTGCAAAAGTCATTCTGGTCAGCCACTTTGGCCGTCCCAAGGGCGTGGATGAGAAGTTGCGCCTCACCCCTGTGGCCCAGCGGCTCTCAGAACTGCTCCACAAACCCGTGGCCAAGCTCGATGACTGCATTGGCGATGCGGTGATCGCCCACACCCAAGCCATGGCCAACGGGGATGTCTGCCTACTGGAGAATGTGCGCTTCCATCCGGGGGAAGAAAAAAACGATCCCGAATTTGCCAAGCAACTGGCCGCCTGTGCAGAAGTCTATGTCAATGATGCCTTTGGCACTGCCCACCGCGCCCATGCCTCAACCGCTGGGGTGACTCAGTACCTCAGTCCTTGCGTGGCGGGCTTTTTGATGGAGAAAGAACTGGAATATCTGCAAAATGCCATCGAACATCCCCGCCGTCCCCTGGCGGCTATTGTCGGGGGATCAAAAGTCTCTTCTAAGATTGGTGTCATTGAAGCCCTTTTAGAAAAAGTGGATAAATTGCTCATTGGCGGCGGCATGATCTTCACTTTCTATAAAGCGCGGGGGCTCAATGTTGGCAAGTCTCTCGTGGAAGAAGACAAATTGGAACTAGCCAAGCACCTGGAAACCAAGGCCCAGGAGAAAGGGGTGGAGTTGCTCTTGCCAACAGATGTTGTCGTGGCGGATAACTTTGCCAACGATGCCAATAGCCAAGTGGTCAGTATCGAAGCGATTCCTGACGACTGGATGGGGCTAGATATTGGGCCTGCTTCTGTCAAGCGCTTCCAAGAGGCACTCCAAGATTGCAAAACGGTGATCTGGAACGGCCCAATGGGGGTGTTTGAGTTTGATCAATTTGCCAAGGGGACAGAGGCGATCGCCCGCTATTTGGCTGAGCTTACCAGTCAGGGGGTCTGCACAATTATTGGCGGCGGCGATTCTGTGGCTGCTGTGGAAAAAGTTGGCGTCGCCGATCGCATGAGCCACATTTCCACCGGTGGCGGGGCGAGTCTTGAACTCCTCGAAGGCAAACAACTGCCAGGTATTGCTGCCCTTGATGATGCCTAGGCCGTCATCAGACATCCTCTTCTCGATCAATCTTGATCAACGCTTCTGCATCGAATCATCAAATTTGTGAATTTTCTGTGAATTTTCCATCCCCCCTCTAGGGGGCTTTTTTGTGCTGTGGGAGCCACGTTCAACCCTCAGGTTGCTGCAATTTGTTAATTTTTCTAACAACTGTCACTGACCTAAAACCCATCTCAAAGGTAGGGGGAATCTGCTAAAGGACTGATAAATCAAGGGTTTCAGGGATTTCTAATGGATAAAAGCACCGGAAAAGCACATATCTTAAAGGTTTCAGGGTTACACTTGGGGTCTGGCTATTCTAGAATGAGGCTTGAAAGCAAGCAGAGGCAAGGGTTTCGTGCCTTTCACCACTATCTTCTCAATTAAACAATCTTTAATGTTTCTGTGGAGTGATCCCCATGAATAAAGCTGAGCTCGTGGATGCTGTGTTTAACCGTGCCCATAGCGCCAACAACGTCACCAAAAAGCAAGTTGAGGCGATTATCTCTGCCACTGTGGAGGAAATCATGGAGGCCGTGGCTAAGGGAGAAAAAGTAACCCTGGTGGGCTTTGGTGCCTTTGAACGTCGGGAGCGCAAAGCCCGTGAAGGGCGCAACCCCAAAACCAAGGAAAAAATGCAAATCCCAGCAACTAACGTCCCCGCCTTTTCCGCAGGGAAACTCTTCAAAGAAAAAGTTGCGCCTCCTGCGGCGGCGGAACCAGCGGCCAAGGGCAAGAAAAAATAGTTTGCATCCCCCGCGCCACGGTGGCAATTTAGCTTGGGCGGCAGCGATCGCTCGCTGTACCCCCAATGAGATCTTGGATTTCTCTGCCAGTCTCAACCCTTGGGGGCCGCCAAAGTCAGTGATTGCTGCCCTACAGGCCTCTCTTGCCACAATTCGCGACTATCCCGATCCCGATTGCCGTCCCTTGGTGGAGGCCCTGACTACCCTTCATCGGCTGCCGAAGGATTATTTTTTGGTGGGCAATGGTGCAGCAGAGTTGTTGACATGGGTGGGGCGTGAATGTGGGCAGCGGCAGCGGGTCTTTGTGGTTGTTCCTGCCTTTGCCGACTATCGGCGGGCAGTGGCGGCCTTTGACAGTACAGTGGTTCCCCTGCCTCTGCCACAGGTACAAAACAACTTCTCAGAAGTCTTACCAAAACTGACGCCGGCAGATGCCATCATTGTCAACAACCCCCATAACCCCAGTGGGCATCTCTGGTCGCGGCATCATCTCCAACCCCTGCTCGAGACAGGTGCCTTAGTGGTGCTGGATGAGGCCTTTATGGACTTTTTGCCGCCGGCGGCAAACGAGTCTCTAATAGCGGCGGTGCCTGAGTACCCCAATTTAATTGTTGTGCGATCGCTGACGAAGTTTTATGGTCTAGCGGGTCTGCGTCTAGGGTATGCCGTCTCCTCCCCCGAACGTTGGCAGCGCTGGCGAGCATGGCGGGATCCTTGGAGTGTGAACAATCTGGCCATCATCGCTGGCGTTACGGCTTTAGGCGATCGCCCCTTTCAGGAGCACACATGGCAGTGGCTGCCACCCACACGCCAGGCCTTTGCCGCTGCGCTGAACACTTTGCCCGAACTCAAGGTGGTGACCAAGAGCAAGGCAAACTTTTTACTCATTCAAGCCAGCGGCTCCATTTTGTCGGTGCAAACCTACCTCCTACAGCAGCATCGCATTTTGATTCGCGACTGTTGCAGCTTTCCCGAATTGGGCGCTTCCTACTTCCGGGTAGCGGTGCGCCGTGACAGCGAAAATCAGCGTCTTCTGGAGGCTTTGCGGGCGTATTACCAACGTCCGTAGGAATTGCATCCCCCAAAGCCAAGGTGGTATAGTAGCGGTACTTAAGGGGGCGTGGCGGAATGGTAGACGCTGCGGACTTAAGCAATTGAGCCTTAGTAGAGAAATCTATTAAGTGAATGCTCTCAAATTCAGGGAAACCTACGTTTGTCCACAGGGCAAATATGGCAATCCTGAGCCAAGCCGTTTCCCAGGAGCCTCCCTACGGAAACGGAAGGTGCAGAGACTCGACGGGAGCTACCCTACCGTAGATCCTCTACGCGGGTAAAGGGAGAGTCCAATCCTCAACACCCAAGGGGTGGTCGCGAAAGCGGCAGGAGGATGAAAATCCGTTGACCTTAAACAAGTCGTGAGGGTTCAAGTCCCTCCGCCCCCACCAAACCATTTCAGGGGCCTCATTCCCAAGGGTTGACCCATTGTTCAGGGTGCGATGAAAGCAGAGTACCAGCAACGACAGCAGGAGTTTTTAGAGAAGTTGGGCACCGGTGTTGCTGTTTTCTGTAGTGCCCCGCGTGCCATCATGCACAATGATGTGGACTACAACTTTCGCCAAGACAGTAATTTTTACTATCTCACAGGCTTTAATGAGCCAGAGGCGGTTGCTGTTTTTGCGCCCAACCACAGTGAGCATCGCTATGTGCTCTTTGTGCAGCCCAAGGATCTCAGCCAAGAGATTTGGACAGGGACACGCCTTGGCGTAGAAGCGGCCAAGGAGGAATTAGGCGCCGATGCCGTATATCCCATTGGTGAGCTAGAGGAGCACCTGCCCCGCTATTTGGAGACGGGGGATCCGCTGTACTACCACTTTGGTCACAACGAGCGTTTTAATCAACTGATTCTCAAGCACTACCAGCGGCTGCTGGCGACACTACCGAAACGGGGCACAGGCCCGCGGGCGATCGCCGATCCCAGTATTCTCTTAGCACCCATGCGGCAAATTAAATCAGCAGCGGAACTCGCCTTGATGCGCCAGGCGATCGCCATCACTGTCGAAGCCCATCAGCGGGCCCGCGAACTCGCTGCTCCGGGGCGCTGGGAATACGAGATCCAAGCAGAGATCGAGCATGTGTTTCGCCGACGGGGAGGCGATGGCCCTGCTTATCCTTCAATTGTTGCCTCAGGTCCGAATGCCTGCGTGCTCCACTACACCGAAAACCAACGGCAAATGGCAGCAGGAGACTTGCTCCTGATCGATGCGGGCTGTGCCTATCGTTACTACAACGCCGATATTACCCGCACCTTTCCCGTGAGTGGCCAGTTTACCGGCGAACAAAAGGCGATTTATGATATTGTCCTCGCTGCCCAAAAAGCGGCGATTGAGCAGGTGCGACCGGGGAATACCTACAACCAAATCCACGATGCAGCAGTGCAGGTGATTGTTGAAGGCTTGGTTGACCTTGGCCTGCTGCGCGGGGAAATTACGACCCTCATCAATGAAGGGAAAGAGAATCAGACCCAAAAGTACCGCACCTTTTTTATGCATGGCACCGGTCATTGGCTGGGGCTCGATGTCCACGATGTAGGTCTTTACAAGCATAACAAGGAGACATGGGTGACTCTCCAGCCGGGGCAAGTGTTGACGGTTGAGCCAGGGATTTATATTCATCCTGAGGCAACCCCTGCCGAGGGTCAGCCTGAGATTGGCGATCGCTGGCGGGGCATTGGGGTGCGCATTGAGGACGATGTCCTCGTCACGGCTGCGGGACACGAGGTACTAACGGCGGCGGTGCCCAAATAATCATCCCGAAAATAGTTGGGTGAGCTTGCATACTCAGCCATTCACCCAAGGATAAATGAGTAGCACCACCCCAACTGGAGAGCGCACCGATGACTCAGGAATCTGCCGTCTCTTTACCCAATTGGCTGCTCAGGTTCATGCTCCCCACCCTACTGGAGGGGCAAGAATGGGGGCACCAGTTTCTCTGCGATCCTCAGTGGCAGGGGGATCGCGATCGCATGGCCAAGCATGCCATTTATGAAGCCACCCTCTGGTCCCTTGGTACTGGTGTGAGCACTGGCCTCATGGGTTGGTTTGGCCTACCACTGGATATTGGCTATTTTTATTATTCTCAAACCAAGCTAGCAGCAGCCCTCTTTACCATCTATGGCCTCGACATGGGGGACGAGAGTGTACTGATGATCCTGATTGCGGCTGCCTTTGGGGTTAGCGCTGCTGAGCTAGCAAACTACTTTGGCACTGAATTGTGCCGGCAAGTTTTCAGCACCTTCGCCAGACGATCACTGGAAAACAACTTACCCCAAGTGCTGCCAAAAGCAATGCAACAGCTCCCAGGGCCTCTGGTTCAACAGGTTGGCAGAGTGTCAAGCAGAAGTGTAACACTTCCTGTGCGGGCACTGCCCCTGATCAGTGGGGTCATTGGTGGTGCCACCAACGCCATCATGATCAATGCTTTTGGCCATGGGGTGTGTCAGTTAATCAAAACTTTCCAATCGCCCGCTACCCGCTAGACCTCGGGAGCTGGATGGGACTCTAGAACCATTTTGACCGTTGCTGCTAGGGGAATCGCTAGCAAAATCCCCAAGAAACCTGCCACCCGTGCACCAATGAGCAGGGCAATAAACTGCCACAGAGGGTTGAGTCCCATCAAATTCCCCAGTAACTTGGGAGCAAGCACATTATCCTTAATCTGTTGCAAAACCACAGCAATCAGGAAAATATTCAAGGCCAGCCACGCATCCTGAAAGAGAATGAGCAGGGTGACAAAACCAAGCCCCAGCGTTGCCCCTACCACAGGGATTAACTGGGCAACTCCAATGATGAGGGCAAAAAGAAAGCCAAAATTAACCTGCAGGGCAACCATAAAGGGAATGAGGGCAAGAAACATAAACAACCCCAGAAATAGTTGCGCTGAAAAAAAACTGCGAATATTCAGGCGCAAAGCGTCATCCACCCCCTGCCGCCAAGGCTTGGGTACCAATTGTATTAGCCCACGCCAAATCCCACTGCCATAAAAGAGCATATATACCGTTAGAATCAACACCAAGAGAGTATCAAAAAACCTGGTTACAGTTGTAATGGCGACACTGGGTAACAGGGCAGTAATTCCTTTGATCTGGATCGCCAGCTCTTCCATCAAGTCATTCACCCCCACAGGGAACTGGTAGCGGCGCAGGAGTTGATCCAGATGGCGCAAATTTTGATTGCTGGTATCCGCCAATTCTGGCAGTTGATTCAGGAGTTCTTCCGCCTGTTGAATAGCAAGGGGGAGCAGCAACAGCATCAATACACTGGCCACCACAAGAGTCATCAGTAGCACAAGGGCGATCGCCTGCCGTCGCTGCAGACCGCGAGCAGACAAACGAATCACCACTTGATTGAGCAAAAAAGCCAAGATGGCGGCAATGACAAGAATATTAATCGGATATTCAAAATAGAGGTAAACTTGCTCTGCCACCCAGAGGTTGAGGACAATCAGAGGTCCTGTAATTAAATAGGCAAGATACCGTTGCCAACTCTGTGGCGGGCCAGACCATCTCATGGAAATCTAGGTTGAATGACTCCTAGGCTGGCGAGGGCGTAACCAATTGCCCAGCACCAGCAAGCCGACGATCGCCAGTGTGCCCCAACCCAAGGGACTCGGATACCAATAGGCTGCCTCTAGGTGATTGAGATAACCGGGCATCAATGTCCAAGTCAAGCGATCGCCCTCCCGCTGAACATGGGGGTTCACAACTATGTCCTGCGCCGTGGTTGGGCGTTCAATTGGACGTGCCCCCCAAGGGGTTTCTAGGGCAAGCTGAAAATTCAGCAGTGACTGCGGCGCCACCAGAACGGCCTGCTCACGGGACTCAATACCCAACGGTCGCAGGTCAATGTCATAGCGAAAGCGTTCCCGAACAAAGAGTAACAGGTTCTGATCAAAAATATCCGCCTCAGCAGTGACTTGGGGCAGATAGGGCACACGACCAAGGCGATTGAGGACGGTGGCCAATTGCTGGCTGGTGTCAAAGGGAATCGTCACCTGAAGATGGGTTTTATCGCGTTCTTGGACCGCTCCCCCCAAGCGGTGCGCCTGTTGGATGACCTGCTCGGTAAAGGGAGGATCGGGCTGAGGCAGCGTTAGCGTGTAGGTTAGGCTCCCCCCCGTTTGTCCCTGATGCTGGATGACCATATCTGCTTGGACGCATCCACTCAAACAGACGAAAAGGGGTATCAAAAGCCAAAGTATCCAGCGCTGCATTCCGCCTCTATTCCTTTCCTGGGTTTTGCCATGCAAAATTATCCTATCTTGGGATGCTGCCGAGGCACAAAAAAACACCCCGAACAGCTCAGGGTGTGGCCATGACTTGTCTAGGCTAATCTAGGCTATTTGTTGGGTTGAGGTGTCAAGCGCAGATAGGGTTTAACAGCATTGAAGCCCTTGGGAAACTTCTGCTTCGCTTCTTCATCGCTGAGGGAAGGCACAATCACGCATTCTTGACCCTCTTGCCAGTTGGCAGGAGTTGCCACACTGTAGTTGTCCGTCAGTTGTAGCGAATCAATGACCCGCAGAATCTCGGCAAAGTTGCGGCCGGTGCTGGCAGGATAGGTCATGGTCAGGCGCAGGCGTTTTTGGGGGTCAATGATAAAGACCGTGCGCACCGTCAGATTATTCAGGGAGTTGGGGTGGATCATGTCGTAGAGGGTGGAGACTTTTTTATCTTCGTCGGCCAAAATCGGGTAATCCACCTTGACGTTGTTCACTTCTTCAATGTCTTTGATCCAGCCGAGGTGGGACTCCACACTATCGACACTCAAAGCCAAGACTTTGACATTGCGCTTCTCAAATTCTGGGCGTAACCGCGCCACTTCGCCCAGTTCTGTCGTGCAAACGGGGGTGTAATCCGCTGGGTGGGAGAACAGGACAACCCAACTATCCCCTGCCCACTCGTAGAAGTTGATGTTCCCCATGGAGGAGGCTTGGGTAAAGTTGGGTACGACATCCCCAAGTTTTAGGCTCATAGATGGTGGCTCCTAGGCTAACCGGTGTATTAGTCACTATGAATTCTATCTTGCCATAAACTCTCGTTTATCGGTCGGAATAGAGAGGAAAATATACAAACCCCTCAGCTCCGAGAGGCCGAGAGTCAAAGGTTTCAATGGCGCAGCGCCCTCAACACAGCTTTCCCCTGCCCTAGGCTGCCGTGGAATCAGGAGTAGGTTGCAGTCTCTGGAGCCAGAGTTGAGAGCCACTCCCCTAAGAAAGGTCTGTATTAGCCTTGAGAGCTGCGACATACTGCTGCACCTTAAGATCAATACCGGTAATGTCAGTGCCGACAACGACTGCCCAAGCCCCTAAACCCAAGGCCTTTGCGGCCATGGTTGGACTGGCAATTCCCCCTTCAGAGAGAATAGGCACGCTGAGATGCTCGACCAGCTGGCTCAGAAGTGACCAACTGGGGGGCGGAGTATGTGCCGTGGTTTCGGTGTAGCCAAAGAGGGTGGTGCCTACCCAATCTGCTCCCGCAGCAACCGCGGCTGCCGCATTTTCCAGGGAGTCAATATCAGCCATCACAGGCTTGCCCAGTTCATTGTGAATTCGCTGAATCAAGTCCTGGAGAGGTTCAGGGCGCGATCGCGCTGTGGCATCGAGGGCAATGATATCGGCACCCGCGGCGGCAACGGCTACGGCATCGGCAAAGCGAGGCGTAATATACACGGGGTACGCTGGCAAAGTCTGCTTCCAGAGGCCAATGATGGGCACATTCACCGCTTGGCGCACTGCCTGAATATGGGCTGGGGTATTGATGCGCACTGCCACTGCCCCCCGCAAAACTGCTGCCTTTGCCATAGCGGCAATGATTTCTGGCGCTGCCAAAGGGGAATCTGCCGGGGCTTGGCAGGAGACAATCAGACCGCCGCGAATTTGCGTTGCTAGGTTCATGGGGTCTCCAGGTGTAGCTTCTGACGGGCGATCGCCCCCAGTTCTAGGGAGTGGCCACTGACTTTCTCCAATAAGTAGAGACAATGCTCTGGCCGCAGGAACGTGCCATCGTTGCGACAGACCCCTGTGTAGATCAGGCTCACCGTCGGCCAGTGCACTTGATGCTCATTGAGGCGAATCTCCAGCAGGCGATCGCGCAAATTCACCACTTGGGTTTTCCCTGACTTAGTGGTTAGCTCATAGAGAATTTCAGGTGTGGCTCGCAAGGTCTCTAACCACTGTTCCCAAGTCTCCCGCTCTAGGGGTTCAGGTGTACGGATGAGCAGTTCATAGGTGGCGGCTCGCAGGGCTTGACTAGCAGCAGGTTCACTGAGGGGCACCACCTCACAGCCATAGAGGGGTATCTCCTGGGGAAGCTGCTGCCGCAATTGCTCCAGCACCGTTTGCGCATCGACCTCACGGTAAAACTCCAGATCCACAATTTCCCCATAGCTGGTCACGCCGAGGGGCAAGGCACTGGCGGTAGAGATGCGCGGTGAGGGGTGAAATCCGCCGCTAAAGGCAATGGGCAAGTGGGCACGGCGGACGGCCCGCTCAAAGAGACGCAGCAGGTCCAAATGGCTGAGGAGAGTCATCTCGCCCGTTTTGCCAAAGGTGAGGCGCAGACGTTGAACCCGTTCTTGGGGAACTTGGGGCTGACCTTGAATGGGCGGAATTGGCGGCGGCGGCACGACCACGTTATGGCCAAAATCAATACCACAGACGCCACAGTGGGAACAACCGGCAAAGGAACAGTCGGGGACCACCACTGCTTCCAGGGCGCGGTGTAAGTCTTCCTTTAGCCAGGCTTTACTGATGCCCGTATCAATGTGATCCCAGGGTAGGGGGGCATCGAGGTTGTGGTTGCCACCGCTAAAGACATTCCACTCGCCCGCTTCCAGTTGGCGGTATTTCCAGTCCAGACCCGCTTCTTGAATCGCCTGCGTCCAAGCCGCATAGGCGCGATCCAGGTTTTCCCACCAAGAATCTTCGCGGGCTCCCAATTCCCAAGCGCGGCGGATGACCGGTCCGAGTTGGCGATCGCCCCGACCCACAAAGTCTTCCATTGCCGAGATGCGCACATCAGTAAAGTTAGCCTTCAGACCCTTGATGGTGCGGAATTCTGCCTTGAGCAACTCCTGTTTGCGCAGAAACTCACTGGTGGAGACAGCATGCCACTGGAAGGGGGTGTGGGGCTTGGGGGTAAAGTTGGAGATGGTCAGGTTAAAGCTCAGGGGTTTGCGTCCTTTGATCCAGCACTCCCGCCTTAGCCAACGGATGGTTTCCGCAATCCCCAAGACGTCGGCATCGGTTTCCCCCGGCAGGCCAATCATAAAGTAGAGCTTGATCTTATCCCAGCCCTGCTCATAGGCCGTTTTTACTCCCCGCAGCAATTCCTCATTGGTTAAACCCTTGTTGATAATGTCCCGCAGTCGTTGCGTTCCCGCTTCCGGGGCAAAGGTGAGCCCCCCTTGACGAGTACCACCAACAATGTGGGCAATGTTTTCATCAAAGCGATCCACCCGCTGACTGGGGAGTGAGAGGGAGATGTTCTCGTTTTGGAGACGGTTTTTAATTTCCACGCCCACAGCGGGCAAAGCCAAATAGTCGGAGCAACTCAGAGAGAGTAGGGAAAACTCGTTGTAGCCCGTGGCACGCATCCCCGTTTCAATGGCAGCAATCACCTCCTCAGGGGCAACATCACGGGCAGGGCGGGTCAGCATCCCCGGTTGGCAAAAGCGACAGCCGCGCGTACAGCCGCGCCGAATTTCCACCGTCAGGCGATCGTGAACGGTTTCCACGTAGGGCACCAAGCCAATGGCATAGTGGGGCATTGGGGTAGCCACCCGCCGCAAAACTCGCGCGGGCACATCGGGGCGATTGGGTTTGACAGAGCCATCCCCCTGGCGATCGTAAAATTGGGGCACATAGACCCCCGGCACCTGTGCCAAGTCTAGGAGCAAGTCCTGCCGACTCAACCCCGCCCGTTTGCCTTCGGCCACCACCAGGCCAATTTCCGGCAAGAGTTCTTCGCCATCCCCAAGGGCAAAAAAGTCAAAGAAGTCAGCGTAAGGTTCGGGGTTGGATGTCGCTGTCTGTCCACCCGCAAAGATCAGGGGGATTTCCTCAAGGGATGCCTGTTGGCGCTCCCACCAGGTCAGCGGTAAGCCAGCCAAATCCAGCATTTCCAAAATGTTGGTGGCCCCCAGCTCATAGCTGAGGCTAAAGCCAATGAGGTCAAACTCCCGCAGGGCACGGCGCGACTCCACAGCAAAGAGGGGGGTTTGGGTGGCTCGCAGTTTAGCAGCTAAATCCGCCGCCGGTAGGTAGGCGCGATCGCACAGTTGATCGGGGACGGCATTGAGAATGTTGTAGAGAATAATGTGTCCCAAGTTCGAGGCGCCCACCTCATAGATTTCTGGATAGCTCAGCACCCAGCGCACCGTTGCAGCCTGCCACGGCTTATGAACGGCACCCCGCTCATTGCCCAAATAGCGAGCGGGTTTGAAGATCTCAGGGGTGAGCAACTCAGGAATCGGAACAGCCATGACTCATCAACCCAATTGCAAACCTCTAGGGCAATAAAAAGCGAGATTCCCCAGTGGGCATTGGTCGCGGAGGAGCGGGAGGCACCAAAAGACCTGCACTGCCGGGTTGGGGAATCGGCGGGAAAACGGTGGGGGGGCTCGGCGTCGGTTCTAACAGTGTTGTCTGGGGTTGGGGAGGTTGTGGTGGGGTAGGAAGCAACCCCGCCTGTTGTGCGTAGAAGGTGGCCAGTGTGCTGACCAAGGCATCCCGTTGTTGACGATTAAGTTGGCGAATGGCGGCTCTATCCCCTTCCATTGGGTTCACTGTTAGGTAAGAACGTCCCGGATAGGTTTCTGGGGTCAGGAATTCATTCAGCCCCAAGTAGTCGGCAAGGGAAAGTTTCCAGTCAAAACGGTAGAGGGGCGATCGCCCTTTGACGGTAGTGTGATAGATAATGAATCGCTCTAGGAGCGTACTCTCCGGCGCTGGCTGACGATTGTCTTGGCGGATGTAGTGATTTTCCTTCGGGAAACCGGGCAACTTTGGATAGAGGGTTTCGGCCACCCAACGGGGGTTAATGCGAATTTCACCAGTGGCATTGGGCAAGTTGGGGTCAGACTGCGATCGCCCCCCGCTCCAAGCACTACTCAGGGGCAACCATAGGAGTGCCAGCAAGCACCCCCACGTCACCCAGCCGCAAAATGTCCAACCCCCTTGTCTCCCCATGGCTAGGAATCTGCCAGCAACTCCGGTTGGGCAACTTCATCGGACATTTCGATAATGGCACGGATCACCGGCTTTAGGGGCAGATCATCAAGATCTTCACTGGCCTCTAGCCCGCGCCGTTGTTTAGCCCGGTTGGCAATTTGCACCGTAATGCGATAGCGATTGGCGGAGTGCTGAATTAACTCTTCCGCCCGACGGTTAATTTCCAAAGATGAGTAATGAAGGCGCTTTTGCATGGTTGGTCCTTTCCTCAAACATGGGTGGCTGTTGCTTCTAGGGGGTGCAGTGTCGGTGTCCCAAAGGGCTGGATAATGCCGCCCCCCAACAGGCGATCGCCCGCATACCAAACCGCCGCTTGCCCCGGCGTTACCCCAAATTGCGGTTCAGCAAACTCCAATTGTACCTGTTCAGCATTGGCGTCGGGAATGATGGTCACCGGCACAGGGGGGGTGCGATAGCGAATTTGCACTGTGGCTGTCATCGGTTCTTTAGGAGGTGGTATCGAGACCCAGTTCACCCGTGCCACGGTACACTCACGCCTGCCGGCGGTGGCGCGATCGCCGACAATAACACGATTGTGTTCCCGATCCAAAGCCACCACATACAGGGGCTCAGGTGCGGCGATTCCCAAGCCTTTGCGCTGGCCAATCGTATAGTGGTGAATCCCCTGATGGTACCCTAGCACCCGTCCATAGACATCCACAATCTCCCCCTGCTGACGGGGCAGATACTGATCCAAGAATTGGCGCATGGATCCATGGGCTTCAATCAGGCAGAGATCTTGGCTTTCCGGCTTACTGGCTGTGGGCAGACCATACTGCGCCGCGAGGGCACGGGTCTCAGCCTTGGTTTGCTGACCAAGGGGGAAAAGCACATGAGCTAGAATCTCTTGGGGCAGATCATAGAGAAAGTAACTTTGATCCTTATGGCGATCCACAGCTCGCCACAGTTCATAGCGATCGCTGGTGGGATTGTATTTCACTTGGGCATAGTGACCCGTCGCAATGTAGTCAATCCCCAGTTGCTCCCGGCTATAGGCCAGCATCGGCCCAAACTTCACCAAACGGTTGCATTGGGAACAAGGTAGCGGTGTGACCCCATTGGCATAGCCACTGATCAAATAGTTCACAATATATTTCTCAAAAATTTCGCGGCTATCGACGATATGGTGAGGGACTCCCAGCTGCTCACAAAGGCGCGCCGCATCCACTAGCCCCTCAGAGCAGCACTGCCCCTTACCCTTCATCAGCCAGAGCGTCAGACCCACAACGGGGTGCCCTTGCGCCTTGAGACTGGCAATGGCAACGGAACTATCCACACCGCCGGAAAGGCCCACAACAACCGCCGGTAAATCAGACATTGTTAAGATTCACAAAAAATCTACCTCTTTTAGGGTAGCATTCCTAACTTTCGCAACACAGGCCATCGCGATCGGCTATAATCAGGAGACAAGGTTGGCGAGTAATCGCCGCTTGAGTTTCTTAAGTAGAGCGATTCTTGAGTTCGGTTTTAGGGAAGGTTGGTTCCGTAACAGTCGTCTCTCCGAAGTCAACGTCAACACCGGGTTCAACTTTTGCTTTGGAGCAGATCAGATTATGTCTATTTATGTCGGCAACCTTTCCTACACGGCCACCCAAGAAGATCTAGAGGCCGTTTTTGCCGAGTACGGTTCCGTCAAACAAGTCTATTTACCGGTGGATCGGGAAACAGGCCGGAAGCGGGGCTTTGGTTTTGTAGAAATGTCCAGCGATGCTGAAGAAGAGGCGGCGATCGCCGATCTCGACGGTGCCGAGTGGATGGGACGGCAACTCAAAGTCAACAAAGCCCGTCCCCGCGAAGCCATGGGTGGTAGCAACAATCGTTATTCCCGTAATCGCTAACTCCTGAGAAGGTCCTTCAATAGCCCTCTTGACAAACTTGGGATAGGATTTATTTCACCCTATTCCCACAAGGAGGGCTCTATTTGCTCTACCAATGTGGTAGAGAAATAATAACGACCTGCTGAATGCAATTGGAAAGGAACATCATCCCTATGGCGCGCATGTATTACGACGCAGATGCCCAACTAGAGCTCCTTAAGGACAAAACGATCGCCATTATTGGCTACGGCTCCCAAGGCCACGCCCATGCCCTCAACCTGCGCGATAGCGGTCTCAATGTTGTGGTGGGTCTTTACGCCGGCAGTCGTTCTGCAGAGCGCGCCCGTGCCGAGGGTCTAGCGGTCCACCCCGTGGCGGAAGCTGCGAAAATGGCCGACTGGATTATGATTCTTTTGCCCGATGAAGTTCAGCGGGTTGTTTATGAACAGGAGATTGCCCCCCACCTGCAACCGGGAAATGTCCTCTCCTTTGCCCACGGCTTTAATATTCACTTTGGCCAGATTGTGCCCCCCGCCCATGTAGATGTGGTGATGGTGGCTCCAAAAGGTCCCGGTCATCTTGTTCGCCGCACCTATGCCCAAGGGGAAGGGGTCCCCTGCCTGTTTGCGGTCTATCAAGATGCCAGTGGTCAAGCCCGCGATCTCGCCATGGCCTACGCCAAGGGGATTGGTGGCACCCGTGCCGGGATTCTTGAAACCACCTTCCGTGAAGAAACAGAAACCGATCTCTTTGGTGAGCAAGTGGTCCTCTGTGGAGGCCTCAGTGCCCTGATTAAAGCCGGCTTTGAAACATTGGTGCAGGCGGGCTATCAGCCAGAGCTGGCCTATTTTGAGTGTCTCCATGAAGTAAAGCTGATTGTGGATTTGATTGTTGAAGGGGGGCTTGCCAAAATGCGGGACAGCATCTCCAACACCGCAGAATACGGCGACCTCACCCGTGGCCCACGGATTATTACCGAGGAAACCCGCGCGGAAATGCGCAAAATTCTCCACGAAATTCAAACGGGTCAATTTGCCCGCGAGTTTGTGCTGGAAAATATGGCCGGTAAACCAGGTTTTACTGCGATGCGGCGACGGGAGGCAGAACACCCCATTGAACAGGTGGGTCAAGAACTGCGCTCTATGTTTAGCTGGTTAAAACGGGCTTAAGCTTTGCCCTGGGGGGCAATGATGGCGATTATTTCGTCGCAAAATTCACCACCGGAGCGATCGCGCCCCCCTTCAGTGCTCTCCAATCAACCCACCCCAGAGGAACAACACTCCTTGGCTGAGGACTCCTTACGTCCTCACTCTTTACAGGACTACATTGGTCAGCAGGAACTCAAGGAGGTGCTGCACATTGCCATCCAGGCAGCCAAGGCACGCCAAGAACCCCTTGATCACCTGCTGCTCTATGGCCCACCGGGCTTAGGCAAAACCACCATTGCCTTGATTTTAGCGGCAGAAATGGGGGTCAACTGTAAGGTGACCAGTGCCCCAGCCTTGGAACGCCCCCGCGACATTGTGGGTCTGCTGGTGAACCTGCAAGCAGGGGATATCCTCTTTATTGATGAGATTCACCGCCTCTCCCGCATGACCGAGGAACTCCTCTATCCGGCGATGGAGGATTTTTACCTTGATCTGACGGTGGGAAAACAGCAAACGGCACGCCCACGACGACTCAAACTCAATCGCTTTACCCTGGTGGGAGCCACCACCCGTGCTGGGGCTTTGACCTCACCCTTGCGCGATCGCTTTGGCTTGGTGCAGCGGTTACGCTTTTATCATCCCGAAGAACTGCAACAGATTGTCCAGCGGGGGGCCGCCCTCTTACAAACCCCTATTACTCCTGAAGCAGCTCTAGAAATTGGGCGGCGCAGTCGCGGTACGCCCCGCATTGCCCTGCGGCTTCTCAAGCGGGTACGGGACTATGCGGCGGTAAAGCACGATGGCAGGATTACGCTGGATGTGGCTAGGGCTGCCCTGGAACTGTTGCATGTGGATCCAGCAGGGTTGGATGGGAGCGATCGCCGCCTCCTCAGGGTGATGATTGAGTCCTATCAAGGGGGGCCAGTGGGAATTGAAACCCTTGCCGCCGCCACAGGCGAGGATGTGCAAACCATTGAAGAGGTCTATGAACCCTACCTTCTCCAGATGGGCTATCTGCAACGGACACCCCGCGGTCGAGTCGCTACTCCCCGCGCTTGGCAACATCTAGGCTATACTGCACCAGAAAACCAGTTGCCAGGGTTATCTAGTCCCTACGACACCTTGTCTTAAGCCCCAACTTCTTTATGAGAGCGACAGTTATCTTTGGCCCAATAAGACCGTTGCCCAACGACGGGGACGGCACTTCGACAAATGAGAGGTGGAAAATTGAATTGAGGAGATTGAGCGCTTGGGCCACAGGGAAAAATCGGCGATCGCTAGCTATTTCATGCAACTGTGTGAGCACTCCTGAAAATTGAATACTGGGACCCACAGAACGGGAATAGTGCCCCCGGGGTTAGCAACCAGAAGTGAAGAGTTAAATTTTAGATTGCCCCCTCAGGCAATACGCCAATACTCCAAGCCAGCCCTATCCTGACATCTTTTTTGCAGGAAGTTTTCATCAAACAATATCGCAATGGCAAAAAACTCTTTCTCAGCGCCAGGGGGGTGACTCCCCATTCGATCCCTGAAGCCCTCGAATTTACCCTTGAACAAACCCTAGATGAGAATTCGCTTCCTTGGCCGCCTGCTGCGAACTCCGAAGGGTCAGTATTGTGAATTGTGATCTTGCTCCAAGCCGCCGTTGTTGGTCAGCCTCAGCCCGCCCCTGTAATTGGAAAATCACTGTAAGCTATTGATAGGGTTGATTAAGGTTTTTTAACCTTGACCCTACTCTCTGCCTCGCCTACGTGAACGACCATGTTGCGGATCATTACCCAGTTAACAGACCTACGCGCTGAACTACGCCGCATTTGCGATCGCACCGATAGCGGGGAGATGAGCGAACAACAGGCAACTGTTGAGGCAATTTTGCGCCGTGTGGCCAAGGATGGCGATCGCGCCCTGATTGAGTACACCGCCCAGTTTGATCACATTGACCTCACCCCCGAAACATTACGGGTGAAAGGGGATGAACTGGATGCCGCTTACCAACAGGTGTCCAAAGAACTCCTAGATGCAATTCGCCTCGCTAAGCAACAAATTGAAGCCTTTCACCGCCAGCGAGTGCCTAAAAGTTGGGTGCAATTTGGCGAAGATGGCGTTGTCCTAGGCAAACGCTACACTGCTGTTGATGCTGCCGGACTTTATGTGCCGGGGGGACGGGCGGCCTATCCAAGTACAGTTTTAATGAATGCCATTCCCGCTCAGGTGGCCGGTGTGCAGCGGATTGTCATGGTCACGCCCCCCGGTCAAGGCAAAGGCATTAACCCTGCGGTTCTCGTTGCCGCCCAAGAAGCCGGAATTCAAGAGATTTATCGCGTTGGTGGCGCCCAAGCCATTGCTGCCCTTGCCTATGGCACAGAAACAATTCCCCGGGTGGATGTCATCACTGGGCCGGGAAACCTATATGTGATGCTTGCCAAAAAGCAGGTCTACGGCCGCGTGGGCATTGACTCCCTTGCAGGGCCATCAGAGGTCTTAATCATTGCTGATGAGGCGGCCCATCCTGCTCAGATTGCAGCTGATTTGCTGGCTCAAGCGGAACATGATCCCCTTGCAGCGGCCATTTTGCTTACACCGAGTCTTTCCCTGGCGAAGGCAGTTGTAACGGCTGTGAATGAACAGTTGGCTGACCATCCCCGCCGTGTCCTCACTGAGAAGGCGATCGCCCACTACGGCCTCATTGGTATTGTTGAAACCCTCGAACAGGCAGTCGAGCTGTCCAATAGCTTTGCTCCAGAGCATCTAGAACTGGAAGTTGAAGACCCTTGGAGCCTTGTCGAGCAGGTGCGCCATGCCGGTGCCATTTTCCTAGGCTATTCCACCCCTGAAGCGGTTGGTGACTATCTGGCGGGCCCCAATCACACTCTGCCTACTTCTGGTGCGGCCCGCTATGCTTCCGCCTTGGGCGTAGAGACCTTCTTGAAACACTCCAGTATTATTCAATACACCCCTGCGGCCTTACGCAAACAGGGGGGAGCAGTCATGACTCTCGCGGAAACGGAAGGTCTGATTTCCCACCGCGACTCTGTGCGTCTGCGCCTTCAACCTTAGTCAGCCTTAGAAACTGACGATCAAGTAGGGGGCTTCAAATTTACCCCCGCGAACGGGTTTGCCCTTGAGGCTAGGGGGCAGTTCAATGTGGCGCCGCTGATCGCCAGCTTCCACCGTCAGTTCCCCACTAAACTCGCTGAGTTTCACCTGCTCTTTGCGAAATCCCGGTAGGAAAATGCGTACCTGTTGTTGGGTCTCATCAAACTCATGGGGAGCCGGTGCTACTCCTAGCTGATTCAAGTCCGGAAGATGGGAAACAAGATGTTGCCAGTTGCTCCAGTCTTTAGGCAGAACTGAAATACGGAGCGGGGCAAACGTACGCCTGACTTCTGGTGTGGGTTCCCCTATACAAAAGACTTCAGAAATGGGCACATTCACCTGTTGGGCACTGCCCCATAACCATTGGGTTTGCGCGGTTGAGATCGCTGTGGTATCCGTAAGCAGAAACACGGATAGCTGCTGAGGATCTGCGGCAATTTTCACACCGCGATCGACCCACTCCTTTGCCTCAGCAAAGCGCTCTCGAACTTTTTGCGTGTCAATATTGGCAGCCATAATTGCGCTGGCGATCGGTCCGCCAATAGCGTTCGCGATCGCGTTCAGATCCAGTTGATCCAACAAACGTTGAAATCGGCGATAGTACCACGCCAACCCTTGGGGCAAGCCAATCAGCCGCAGGGTATCCTGACTGTTGCCCCCAGCATAGACAATCACATCGTACTCGCCGCTGCTGTAGTGCACACGCAGGGTATTCAACGTGAGTAACGTATCCATCCCCGGCAAGATCACCAGTTCCCCGGCATAAACTTTACCCACCAGCTCTTGGGGCAAGTAGGGTTCTACTAAACGGTTGAGTTCTTGCCATGCCGCGTTGAGACTTTCAGTCGCCAGGAGTTCTGCGATCGCCAATCCCTCCGATAGCCATTTCGGTTGCCAGCCAATCACCTGATCCGAACTGCCGATGAGAAATTGCAAGGACGTGGCTGGACTCGGCACCGCTAGTAAGGTTCGTTGCTGTTGCCTCGCAAACCACTGGGCAATGGCCAGACCCAGTGCCGTTTGTTGTTCTGGAGTTGTTCCTAGGAGGGTAACAATGCGTGTCATGGCAAGTTTGAGGACGATAGCTGCTTGGACTATCCTATCGGCAAACGGCTGCCCCAAGGTTTTCTAAAGAACCCCTCGTAAAATCGCCTCTATGGGCAGCCAAATGTGTTCAACGATAAAACCTACTCGGGGCAGCGATCGCGGGCCTTCTAGGGGCTTGTAGACCATTCTCAGGCCAAAAAAATTTTCCGCGGCGCAAATGGATCCTCATTAGAAGGTTCTGAAGCTACGGTCAGATTCTTTTTTCGAAGTTTTCCCCAAATTCCCCAAGGTTTTCCCCAAGCTCTTGCAACTTTCGATCCTCTAACCGTCTCAACCGTTTGTTCTTGGTTTCCTGATCTTCCTCGATATCCCCATCCTCTCAACCAATGATTTCCTCAAGCTCTAACCCACATTCAAACTAACCCCGAGTTACCTCGATCGCATCCTTATTTTCCTCTGTAAAAATTTTATTCGCATTAGGATCTTAAGGATCCACTACTACTACTAAATTATTTAAATATTCTTATAGTAGTAGTAGGGCCTGTGGAAATGTGGAAAACTTTTCGGAAACGCTCTCTGCAAGCGGGTTTGAGCCACTTACCCCCTGTGGAAAACTTGTGGAAAAAGTAGGGGTTTTTCCACAGGCTATTATCCCGGCGGAAAAAGAATAAAAAAGATTTCCACAGTTTTTCAGAGTTTTTCCGGGGTTTTCCACAGGTTTTCCCCAGAATTTTCCACAGGCCTTCTGGAGTTTTCCACAGGTTACAGGGGGCAGATCTCCGTATTTCTACGGTTCCCCTTGCCCGCGATCGCCCCCAGACTAAAAAAAGAGATTTTGTCAACCAGTACAAACGTTTCTTTAGGATTCCCTGATGTTTTCCCTAGAGAGTCCTGCCAACAGTCTTGAGCAAGTGATGGGTCACCTTTCCCCTGTTGAGCAGATTCGGATGCTGATGCACCACCCCTACTTCACCGGCCGTTGTCCCGCCTGCCGGCAACCCATTCATCACTCCCAGCTCAGGATAGGTCAATGTTACTGTTCCCACTGTGGTTGGCAGGATCACGCTAGCGATCGCCAGTCCATGCCGACCTTCATGGCTCAGGATCGCGATTGCTAAAAGTTCCGTTTGCTGTTTTGCTCTGGAAGGGTGTAAAGCTGGCCACGATCGCCACCATTAACCACCACAGGGTTGCCACCTCTGGGCGGAACCAAATCGTATCCACCAGCCCATGGGTCAGCATGCCGATCATGGCTGCTATCGTACCCATCAACCAGAATCCCTGAGGGCTTCCTGTTGCCCGTAACTCCTCAAAGCAACGCCGGGCGCGATCGCCTAGAACCGCCAATAGCCAGAGAAAGACACCAAAGCCAATGAAACCAACTTCCACAAGAATTTCCAGAAAAATTGAGTAGGCTCCCAAGGCTGTGAAGCGGACGTTCACTTGATACAGGGGATAGATTTGGTTGAACGCCACATTCCCAGGACCAATTCCCAGCCAAGGCCGTGCCCAAATCATCTGCTGCACTGCCATCCAAACGTTAATGCGGAAATTATTGCTACTATCTCCGCGGGCTACAAAAATGCTCGCGGCACGCTCCCGCAGCGGCGGCACACTCACAATCGTGCCCATACAGAGGGCGATCGCCAACCCCCCCATGGTCGGTACCCCCCAACGACGCCATTGCAGCGGTAACCTTGGCCAAAACCAAATCCCCAGCAACACCACCCCAGCGATCGTTGCTGCAACCAACCCCAGCCAGCCACCACGGCTAAACGTCAAAATCAAGCTCGCCGCATTCATCCCCAGCATCACCACCGCCAACAACTTTGGCAGCCAGCCTTGCCACACCGCGATCGCCGCTGCACTTAAGGGTACACTCGGCAACAAATAACCCGCCAACAGATTTGGATTTCCCAAAAAGCTATAAACCCGTGTCACATTTGCCAAGGCTGACTCTGGATCCGTCCACGTCGCCAACGGCTCCGCCCCAAAAATCCACTGCCGTACCCCCTCGACACTCACCATTAACGCCGTCAGCAGATAGACCGTCAGCAAGCGCGATCGCCACCGCTCATTGCGCATTACCCGCTCCGCCAACGCAAAAAACAGCAGGTACAACGTCAACTTCCCCAAACCCACCATTGCCGCCCGAGGAACCGGCGACAACACCGTGGCCAGCAGCGCAATCCCCCAATACAGCAGCACCAGCAAATGTACCCCCGACCAGCGGCCTTCCCGTTCCCCCGCCAGCGTCCACAGCAACCAAAAGCCACTCCCTGCCGCCAGCAGCATCCCAATCATTCCCGACGGCATCAACGGTGCTAGTACCAGCACCA